>NZ_CP126160.1 GCF_030127145.1 Halobaculum halobium | reverse complement strand
GGTAGATAGTAATAAAACCTCTAGGTAATACTATGCAGGTTGGTATGTTTGGAGGATCTTCGACTGTGTGACGACTACTGTTCGAGGGATACTCGTCTCACGTCTTGTGATTTCGATACTTCCCAGCCGACTCGTCGTGTGGTTTCTGCTGGATCAACCGAGGGACTCTCGTAGCGTTTCACTCTGGACGAGGGGTGTGGGGGTTCGATTCTGTCGTCCGTGTATTATGAGACGTTGAAGGAACAATCGCCATTCTGACTATTCGCCAACCACCGAAGCGGCATCAAAGCCAAAATCGGGATTGGTATCTCCCGATCTTCCTCGTCAATCGGAATCAAGACACCCGATCCCGACAGTTCCGATTGTACCCTGCTTTGCTTCGGCTGGAGATCTGACCTGCGTCTTCACTCTTGATTGGGGGTGCCGATGAACGCTCGTCACCATCACTTGAGGCTCACACTCCACTCCAGCTCGTCACACCGTCGCTTTCACTCTGGACGAGGGGTGTCTGCCGTGCGTCAGACGCCCAGTGCCGATGTGTCTTCTCATAGAAATGATTGATTACCTGGTTCGGGAGATACACTCTGGACGGGGGTGTCGTCTCAACCAAGTACTTTGCTCACCGGGTGGCGGGCTATTCACTCTTGACCAGGGGTGTGTCAAACCCGCTCCAGTCCGGCGTTTTCACTCTGGATTGGGGGTGCCGGTCTGCGTCGGTAACTCACGCTCGGAATCCGATTTCACTCGGGACCGACTCGACCCTTTGTGAGGATGATACGCCAGCGACAAAACATCAGAAGACGACCATAGCCCGATTTACACTCTGGTCGAGGTAGCCAAATCATTAAGTAGGTCCCATCCGCGATGTCTGATATTGATGGCTGAGGAACCGTCCCAACTCTCTGACTTCGACGGCCGCTACGAGGATCCCGCCGACGATCCCCTCTTTGACTTTGATGAAGACGACCCCGACCGGGCCAATATTTTCGCTCGAAAGGAACTGCTGAAGGTTGGCCACGTCCCTGAAAGCGGCCGTATCGTCGGCCGGGATGGCGAGATCAAGGCCGTTGCTGCTGAACTTAGGCCGATCGTTCGTGGCGATCCGCCCAACAACGTGATTATTTACGGCAAAACGGGGACCGGGAAGTCGCTCGTTGCCCGTCACGTCACAGAACGAGCCCGCCGAGCCGCGGAGTCGAACGGTGTGTCCGTCGGCACGGTCTACGTCGACTGCGCGCAGCACAACACACAGACACGCGTCGCGAGGACGGTAACTCGTTCACTCAACGAGACGGACGAGACTGACTTCGATATTCCACGCGCAGGGATTGGCAGCGGTGAATACTACGACTATCTCTGGGAGATTCTGGATACTGCCTACGAGTCAGTCATCATCATTCTCGACGAGGTGGACCGACTCGATGACGATGATATTCTTATGCAGCTCTCGCGGGCTCGCGAATCGGGAAAAGCGGATTGCCACCTGGGCGTCATCGCAGTCAGCAACAAGATTGAGTATCGCGACCAGCTGAACGAACGCGTCAAGTCGAGTCTTCGCGAGGAAGAGTTCGTCTTCCAGCCCTACGATGCGAATCAGCTGCGCGAGATTATGAAGCACCGACGGGACGCGTTCCACGATGGCGTTCTCTCGGATGATGTGATCCCGCTGACGGCGGCACTGCCGCTCAAGAACACGGTGACGCCAGAAAGGCCATCGAAATTCTTCGTCACGCCGGCGAACTGCCGAACGAGAAAACGTCGACACAGTCGTTGAGGAACACGTTCGTGATGCTCAGGAGTGGGCTGAAATCGATCGGTTCGAGGAGCTGCTACGCGGATCGACGACCCAGGTCAAATTCATCCTCTATTCGCTCGCGCTGCTCACCGAAGAGAATCCGAACGAGGATGGATTCTCTACCAACCGGATTTACGAACGGTATCAAGCGACGACAGAGAAGGCCGATGCGAAGACTCTCAGCGAGCACCGCGTCTATGAGCTGTTGAAAGAGCAGGCGTTCCTCGGCGTCGTTGAATCAACTCGGACCGGGGGTGGCCGGGGTGAAGGCAGTTATCTCGAGCACCGGCTGGTTCAGGACACCGGTATCGTGCTGAAATCTGTCCTCCGGGATAGCCGGCTGGAAGACCTGGCCTAGCTCCCGTTTCGGTCGCTGACCACACCCCTGATCACGAGTGTATCTCTCGATACGTCGGAAACGTGGGGTGGGTGATCCGAGGTCATCTTCTACTCCCAATAATCGACTTTGGCCGGGTGACGAAACGACGGAAACGTGGGGGGTGTGATCCCCTCGATCGTGGCTGCGTTCCCTCCACCAACCTCCAGTTACGACGGAAACGTGGGGTGGGTATCTTCTCTCCGAGTGTTACCTGTTTGGACTGACCGGACCCATTCACACTGAGGGGTGTGGGGTGGGTTGAACCCATTCACACTCTGGGGGGTGTCCTCTGCTACGCTACTAATTGCGCTTGACAAACCTCCGGCTACGGTTCACCACCGTCTACTCGTCGGGACTGACGGGGCCTTTATACTGGGAACGAACTTTTTCGCCTTCTCGCCACTGCCAGTAGTAGTAGCGGTTGTCGTTAATCTCCTTGATCGTGATCGTTGCTTTGGCCGGGACGTCGTCCGGGAGATCGTCTGGCCGCTCCTCAACCTCTTCTTGATCTTCCGACTCCTCGAGACGGGCCTCTCGCTCCTTGTGCTCGGCGAGCGCTTCAGCATACGTCGCAACGTCTCGGAGTTGCTCCGGATCCGACTCGTTGAGCGTCTTGACGATCTCTGTCGGTAGGTTCGCCGGTGGGGTCGGGGGTTCGTAGGACATCAGCTACTCTCGTGTTAACCAACATGACCCACGAATCCATAGTTTTGTTGGTTAAGACGGTGGAGACGGCTCGCGTGCTCGCTGGCTGTAACACTACTCGAAACTTCTTTATATAGTAGTTTCGTACTATGTTACACCGTGCTCCGGCGCATCGAACTCGAGGTCCTCGCCACGGTCGACCGCGGCGACACGATCTCCGAACTCGCGACGAAACTCGACCACAGCGAGAGCTACCTCTCGTGCCGTCGCCGACCTCGTTGAGAAAGGGCTCGTCTACACGGAACGCGATGGCCGGCGAAAACGAGTCGCCCCGTCGGATGCTCGCGCCGTCGAACTCTATCGGGACCTCGTCCGCCAGCACTCCCACATCGACTTCCCCGAACTGCTGACCGGGAAGGCACTCGAGGTGCTGTACTACCTCGACCAGCCGCGAACCGTCTCCGAGATCGCCGACCGGAGCGACAACTACCGCAACACGGTCAACCGTATCCTCAAGCGGTTTCGTGACCGTGGTCTCGTCGGGACGGCCGACGGCCGCTACGAGTTCAACGCCGACTTCGACCGCCTACACGCGTTCGCCCGTGAACTCGCACACCATCTGCATCGCCAACGCCTCGAAGCCGTCGCCCCGAAGGGCACGATTCTCTGGGAGGACTACGACGAATTCCTCGCACAGGCCGAAACGGAGATCGACGCGGAGGCGTTCCACGAAACCGGCCTCGCTCGATTCGCGGCCTTCGACCTCCAGTTCCTGCTCACCGAGCACCGCTACTACGTCTACTCCGAAGACCTCGACGTAGTCTCACCGGCGGAGCTCTGCTGTCACACGCTGCTGATCGACGACGGCAGCCGCCACCGCTCGTACTGTCTCCTCCTGCTCAGCCACGTCGACGTCGACGAGGAGGATCTCCGAGAGCAGGCGGCGAAGTATGGCCTCGAAGACGAAATCGACGCCTTGCTCCGCTACCTCGAGACGCACGGCGAGGTCGACGACGACCGGCTCCCGGAGTGGGACGAGTTCCAGGAGTTGGCGGCTGACTACGAGGTGCCACTACCACCATGAGACCAACATTCGGACGTGAGTACATCGAGAACGAATTCCAGCGAATCGGAGACGGGCTATCTGAACCGCTCACGGTCTACCTGATCGGTGGTGGCGCGATGTCGCTGCGCGACCTCAAGGGGGCGACGAAAGATATCGACCTGGTCGTCCCAGATGGCGACGCGTACGGTCAGCTGTGGGCCGTCCTGATGGACCTCGGGTATGCGGAGGTTCAATCGCTGGATCCAGATTACCGGGCGCTGGGGGCGACGAGCTGCGTCGAGAACGACGATGGGTGTCGCCTCGATATCTTCAACCAGCAGGTCGCGAACAAGCTCGTGCTCACCGACGGTATGCAAGAGCGCAGTGAGCCGTTCCTCGACACAGATCGACTGACGGTCCGGCTGGTTAGCAACGAGGATATCTTCCTGTTCAAGGCGATCGCAGGCCGCGACGACGACATCGAGGACATGAATATGCTCGTGCAGGCCGGCCTCGATTACGACGTCGTCCGGGATGAACTCGAAGCCCAAATCGAACGCTTAGGAGATGATCAGTTCGCCACGTTCGCGAACGAGGCGTTGGTCGAACTCGAGGAGCGGTACGGGGTAACCACGCCGATCGAGGCCCGCGTCCAGGAGCTCACGAATAGGTACTACCGGGGGCTCGAAGTCCTCCAGGCACTCGATGAACCGATGACCGTCGACGAACTGGCCGCCGAACTGGAGCTGGATACCGACGAGGTTCAGGACCGGATCGCGTATCTCTCAACGTTCGACCGAGTCCGTCGGGATGGCGACACGGTCCGACCTGTGGAGTAGCTCAATCGCTACCCTACGGGGAAGGAAGGCGGCCGTCTGGGCGGGGAACGCGGCCCCGTTTGATCTCGTGATCGACGCGACGAAGGTGCTTGCAGCCGCCCTCGGGTGAGCGCTGCTGCCAGTCGGGACAGGTACACGATTCGTCGATGACGTCGACTTCGTACCTGTTACCGGACGCGGACTGCACCTCGTAGCAGCCACCTTTCGAGAGGAGCGAGACGTCCATCGCTTCGCCGACGGCACGCCTCGTGCGAGGCTCAAGATCGTCCTTCGACTGTGCGTTCTCGTCGACGACCAGTCGGTCGCGAACGTCGCCCGTTCGGCCACCGTCCGGAGCGACGGCTTCCGCAGGGCCACTGAGCCGCTCGTGGAGCAGTTCCTCCACCGGATGGCCCCGGCCACAGGTAGTGGACCTCGCGGCGCTCGCGATGGTCGTAGGAGCCGCACGCCGCTGCGCTCCCGGTCCAGACGCGCCAGGCCCCGAGCGCGGCCATCACGTCGACGATGTCGCGGGGAACCGTCTGGTGGTCGTCCGGGAAGAACACCCGGAAGCGGGTACACGCCTCCTGCGGCGGGACGGTCTCCCACCAGTCTTCGCTGGAGCTCCAGCTGTCGTACATCGCCTCGTCGCTCCCGTAGCCGACGGTCACGCCGTTGATCGGCGTCCAGTCTGCTGGGAGGTTGTCCGCCTCGCCTTCAAGCACCCGGAGGACGGTGTATCGGAGGTACTCGTGAGCTTGGTTGTCTGTCGTTCGAGCGACTTGGTCGTGCTGCTCGGCAACGTTCTCGGCTTCCTCAAAGACCGTCGTGAGATATGGTTCAGTCATCATTCGACGGAGATCTGAATGCGCCTCCGCCCCTCGGCGGGCGCAGAAAAACTTAACCAACAGAGCGGAAGGAATCCATCACTCTGTTGGTTAACTGAGTGAGGACGAGGATTCGCTCTCGAGAACGTCGATGAGTTCTTCTGCCGTTCGACTAATCCGGCCGAGGCGCTCGCGAACGATCTCGGGATCGTCCGACTCCCACGCAGCGAGGTAGAACGCTGACCCGCTCGTGTCGAGCCCGCAGTAGCGCCCGACGACGTACGCAACGGCTTCGGCCTCGACTTCGCGTTTCGCCCGCTCGGTGTCGTCGTCGACATCGAAGTGGAGCAGGGCGTGTGCGTACTCGTGAATCAGCGTCCGCGCGAGGTCGGCCTCGTTCTCCCGATCACGCACCTCGACGAGCGGCTGAACGTCGACGAGGCTCAGCTGCTCGCAGATGCCCTTCGCCTCGCCGTGGGTCCACTCCTCGGCTGGAACGATCCGCACCGTCACGCCGAGGTCATCAGCGGCGTCAGTCAACTGTTCGACGAGATCGCCAGCGTCGCCGGTCGCTTCTGTGTCCAGGTCGGGAAGCGGCTCGCCCTCGGTCTGGGAGACATCGAACACCGGCGCGGGCTTGAACCCGACCAGGCCCTCGGACCACTCCTCGGGCGACGTCTCATCGTAGTCACAGTCGCTATCCTCGTGATAGCTCGGCGAATTCTCACACTCCGGGCACTGAGTGGTGATGATCGGCGCCCAGATCCAGATGGCCGACTCACCCTCCTGAACGTGGCGGTCGAACTCCTCCTGCCACGTCCGGTAGCCCGCCACTCGGCTCGCTTCGGGATACTGCCGCTTGATGAGGAGCGTGTTCCGGTAGGAGTAGTCGTGGAAGCGACTCTGGACGTCGAGCCACTCCTGGAACTCGTCGCTGGCCTGCGCGTCGTCGACGCCGGCGACGAGGTCGTCGATCCACTGTTCGATGGTACTGTTCATCTCGTCTGATCGCGTGTCGGTCTCCTCGAAGGAGACCGACGAGTCTCTGGTCGTGGACATCGTGTTCACCGAATCGAGTTCACGGCAACTGCGTTTGTTCAGATCGCGCCGCACCCCTCAGGGGCGTTCAAAAAACCGCTCTGTCGGTCAGCGGAGCTCGTGGCGTTCGTCCGCGAAGCCGACCTCGACAAGGTACTCAAGGAACTTGTCGAACCGCTCGACGTCACTGGGCGTGTCGGTCGCAAGATGACGCGTCCACTCGATGGCCCACTGGAAGGCAGGATCCGTGCCGCCCTTGCCGTGAATGTACCACCACCGGGCCGCTTTCAGCACGACCAGCGGATTCGTCGGCGGCTGCTCACCGGCGAGCCCACGGGTGATGGATTCGATTTCGTGGGGGACGTCGGCGGAATCGACCTCCGCTGATTGCGTGTTGTCGATATCGACCGGGATCTCGTCGATCGAGACGTTGTCGGGACTCTGTTGTTGACTCACTGGAAGTCACCTCTGAGGGCTCTCGAAGAAGCCCTCGCCCTCTTCGGGGGCACGAAAAACAGAGCAAGCTTATTAACCAACAATACTGAAGCTCTCGCGGAAATGTTGGTTAAGAACAGAGCTCAATCTTCTTCCTCACGCAGTTCTTCAGCTTTCCACTTGAGCCGGCGCAGAATCTGCGTTCGATTCTGGTGGGCGTTCTCGTAGGCAACACACTCCCGAAGCGTCTGCATATCGGGAATCGTCGCGATACCGGCCTTGACCAATCGGTAATTCGGTGCTTCAAGACGCTTCTCAGGTGGGAATTCGTCGTCACTCCCGTCGCTAATCGTGGACTGTTCCATCTCGGTAGCCCTCCACCCCTCTAGGGCGAGAAAGACAGAACAGGCGACTACATCACCGACGCGGCGTCAGGCCATCGCCTCTTGGAACCGCTCACGCAGGGCGTCCTCGCGTTCTTCGAATTGCTCAACTTTCTCCTGCAGGTCGTCACTGATGCGCTCTATGCTCGCCAGTGCTCGTTCGCCGGCCAGCGAGGCCTGTGACCCGTCGTCACCGTCCGCCTCTAGCTGCTGCTCGTACGCCTGCTCGACGCGCTCGATTGTACCTTCCGGGTTGAACAGAATGTCGTTGGCGATCCGAACGTATTGATCGAGGGATGCCCCTCTTTCCCCTGGAAGAAGTGGGTGAGAGCGTACGTCGCGCCGGAATGCAGCGTCCACATATCGATCTCGAAGGGGGACGCCGCATTGGCTTCTGCATCGCCGGCGGCACGCTCGGCCAGGTAGTCCGGGAAGCCCAGCAGGGTGTAGAACTCCGTGACGGTGAACGGGAGCTCCGAGAAGTCGAGGTCGATATCCTGAGCGTCTCGGATGAACTCGAAGAGGTCGTCGGCGACGAGTTCGACCTGTGCGAGGAGTTCCTCCCACCAGGTGCGGAAGTTCCGTACGTCGCCGACGTGCTTGATAACCTCCTTGTCGGTGAGCGAGCGCATCGTGTTCGAGCAGTAGCCATCCTGGGCGAACCCCTCCACGTAGACGGCGTGCTCGCCGAAGAAGTCGTAGCCCGACGTGACGCCCATCGTAATCGGGTCCGACCGACCGGGGAGGCGCACCTCGAGGCCATCGAACATGATGTCCATGTGGACCTCGCCGCCGCCCCGGTAGCGCCGAATCTCGCCGAACATTACCTCGCCCAACGGCGTTCCGTCGATGGTCTCCTCGCGGAGGACCTCTTCTAGCGGCCCGTAGACGTCGACCGGGTTGATGATCGAGTAGCTGTCAGTGGGAACGTGGAACAACGGGTCTGTCTCCGCGTCCTCATCTCGGGCCTGCTCCCGAGCCCGACTCGGCTCGACGAGCGCGTTGAACCGCTCCGTCTCGACCCACTCGTCGGTGTACGGATTCTGGTACGCCACGGTCGTCTCGACGGCCTGCGGAAGATCACGAACCGCCTCGGCGAAGGTCACGGGGTCTGCATCTGCATGATGCTCTCGGTACCACTCGGGTAGTTCGGTGTCGGTACGTCCATCGACGCCAGCCAAGATGGTTCTGGACTCTGGATCTTTCATTGCAGTCACCTCACTGCAGGAATCCTCGTCGACGAGCGCCTGCCTCGTCTCGCGCCCTGCGCCCTCTCCCGGGCGCAAAAACAACACAAACGAGAAGAGGTGGTTGTCTGGTTGTTCAGATGCACTGTCCCCCCTGCTGAGGTGGATACCGCAACTGGATTCAATAGAACCGGAACGCTTACTCGCTATGACAAACTCCAGTCAACTATTGTGGCGTCATTCCTTGAGGCATTAGCCAAGCAACGAGTTTGGCACTGGCTGGAGGAGTCTAAGGGATACACAGTCGATGGTGAGGTCAATATCGGGACTGGTCGCATCGACCTGCTCGCGGAATCACCGTCGGGAGAGATTATCGGGGTCGAGCTGAAGCGAGCATCTGAATTCGGGCTCGATAGAGACGTATATGCCCAAACCCATCGGTATATCGACAGCGGAGCCCTCGATAAGCTGTACTTTGCTGCTCCCGACGCCGACAAACTTGGAACCAATCCAGAATCGGATCCTGTCGACCAGATGAGTATCCGTGCAATAAGCTATCGGTTAGCTGCGGGCGTTGATGAGGACTGGTACACACCATCGGAGGTTATCACTCACATTCGGGACGCGATCTCTGCAGACTTTCTTGCCTACTCGCTGGAGCATCGTACTGTCGAGGACCTAATTCGGCAACTGTTAGATCGTTCCCCGGAGGATAACGAGCCGATATCTCTCGACGAGGCTGTTCAAGAGCTAAGACGGACACAACTTCCAGAGGAGTTGGGTGTGATTCACGTCCCGATCGAAAAGAACGGATCCAAGTCCGACTTTTCTAGCCTGCTTACTTCCGGTGACGGTCCGATGCCCTCGATCGTCCGGGATGCCGAGCCAGTCTATGCTGGCGATGATACCACTGGCCAGATCTCTCCGACAGAAGAACCATCGGTGCGACATCATACCTGGACTCATTTTGGTGGCATCCCGGAAGCCCATATCCCGAACGACTTGGATTCGGACACTCCCACTCGCCCAATCGACATTCTGGCCTTCGAAGGGGATATTGATCCGACTGCAGCGGTCGAAACCCCCGAATCGAATGCGGTCATTGGTATCGAGGCAAAGGGTGAGAGCTCTTTTTCGGGTTCGCGAAAAACCGAGCAATTAGAACAGTTCTTAGCAACTGAAACTCTTTCAAAACTCTATCTTGCTGTTCCAACAACGCTAAGCGAGCGTGCAGTCACATTTCTTGAGAAGCACGGATTTGACACAGTTGGACTCATCACCGTAGACGACACCGGTGGCGTCAACATCGTTCGCGAAGCGACGCACCTGACGCCGAAATACGATGGCTATCTCGAGAATCATCATGATCGGAAGGTCGGGTATGGCGATCTCGACCTCCCGTGGCTTGAACCAGTCTCAAACCTATACCTCACCGACGAAGAAGCCGAACGGGTCAAGCATCCCGATCCAGTCGCCTACGCGAAACCCATTATTGAGGCAGCCGACTTGGACGCGCCCGCAGGGAGCTGGATTGACGTCGACGACTGGACGGGCGCCGAACGAACAGAAGATGAGTTCACAAAGGAGCGAGTGCGGTACTACCTCCTCCGTGGAGTGAAAGCTGGCCCGTACCTCCTCGACTCTGATGTCGACCAAGATGAGATGATGGGCGGCTACACTCGTTTGGCATTGGAGTGGTTCGAGGACACTGACGAACCAGGGCTGAAGTTGAACTTTGGCGGTGGCTCGTGGGTTGGGGGCTATCTCTGGTTCACTGGCAAGTCCATCCAGCAGCTGCTCTCGGTTCTCCTGAACATTTCGGACCTCAATGGGGCGACGATACGTGGACAGGGCAAAGTAATCGATTTGGAAACATTCCCGATTCGGGGTGACAGTAAACATCTTCGGCTACAGGGCCGTTTCGGAGAAGAGGATCTCTTAGAATTAGAGATCCGGAGTCTTGTCGACGAGGGCGAAGGCGACGAAATCTTCGAGGTGGACTTAGGTTCGGGTGAGAAAGCCGGCGTGACGGCGCAGTTTACCGAACCACAGTGGTACGATTTGGTGGCTACGTTGGATCACCTGCTGGCTGGTGGTACGTATCGAGGGCTGCCTGGGGAGTTTGACTCGACTCCACGTATTGGCCCGTTAGGTGAGGACACCTGGGACATCGGGACAGATATTGAGGAAACGTCGAATCCAGTCTCGATTGAGATGCGTAACTCGGATACCGACTTCCTCAGGGAATAGCCGCCGTTAGCTTATTCGTCGGTCGCTTGGTGCTTAGGCTCTTGCCGGTCGTTGTATCGCTCCAGTTAGCGCTCGATTTTCTCGAGCGCCTCGACACCACGTTCGAAGAGCTGGTGGGTGGCTCGCGCTAGCCGAAGTGTCTCCATCAGTGCTCCCCCTCCGGGGGTTCGATGAGGTCGTTGCTCTCTTCGGCGAGTTCCTGGATTACCCGTTCCACGTCAGCCTCCTCGGCAACCGCCCGATGTGCGAGCGGGGCAGGATATGCACGGTCGCCTTGGCTGCAGAGTACGACCAGCCACTCCTCCCTCCCATCCCCGAGTACGATGTAGTGGTCGCGATCAGCGCGCTGGAAGACCCGCCGGTCCGGGCGAGAGACGGCTCGCCAGTTCTCGGGGAGCGTCGGTGACGGCCGTCCACCGTCGGCGAGGGCGACGACGTCGTCGGTAAGGGTCGCCATCGCGGCGTCGATCTCCTCGCCGGGGAGGTGCCAGCACGCCGCGGCACCGTCGCACTCCAGCTGCGAAACCACCTGATTCCGGAACGCGATGTAGTGCTCACGGGCGAACTGCTCATCGTCGTAGTAGTCGAGGAGGAGCGCGCACGCGAGCTGGGCGGGCCCGCTACCACTATACCCCCACTCGAACCCGCTTGGACTGTGGTTGACGAGGTCCAGACTGCGCTCGAGGGAGAGTCGCCGATGCTCCGAGAGGTTCAGGATGACGGCTTGGCCGTCGACGCGGAAGCCGACGTATTCGACTGTGTCTCGGTGGGACTGACCGGGCGATGCGACTGGAACCGATTCCGAACTGGCCATAGGTACATTCCCGTTCATCGTTGCTCGCGGGCGGTTCGGTGACCCCCGCACCCCTCTCAGGGGTTCAACAAACAGGACGGCGCCGCGTTCGGCAACGTATTTGGCAGTTGCAACGTACTGTCCACATAATTGAGGATGGCTGTACTGGACGATCTCTCGGGGTTCGAGTTCGAGGACGTGATGGAGGACGTGTTCCGCAACCTCGGCTACGAGAACGTCCGCCAGGCCGACCGCACGGCTGACGAGGGGCGCGACGTCATCATGGAGGAGGTCGTCGACGGCACGCGGCGCGCGATCATCGTCGAGTGCAAGCACACGGGGACGGTCGGGCGGCCGGTGGTCCAGAAGCTCCACTCGGCGATCGCGACGTTCGACTTCGACGGCCCGAAACGTGGGATGGTCGTCACGACTGGCCGGTTCACGAACCCTGCTCAGGAGTACGCAAACCGACTCCAGCAGAACGACGACCCACACCCAATCGAGTTACTCGACGGCGAGGACCTCCGGGAGATTGCCGACGAAATTGGCCTCGACCTCTACAACGGTCGCATCGAGATCCTCTGCGACAAGACCCTGCGCCCGTACGACCCGGCCGCCGACGTCGACGCGCCAGTCACGGATGCGTTCCGCGACATCGAGAACATCGAAGCCGCCGACCTCCCAGAACCGCACTCATCGGTGACGTTCCGCCCAGTGGTCGCGGTCACCGCGAACACGAACGCCGTCTTCGAGACGTCGGTTGGCGTTATCCACCGAATCAACGACCGGACCCGATTCGTTGCCAACGCCGAACGCGGGCAGCCGCAGGTCGTCGAGGAAGACGTCGCGACGCTGGTCACCGAGAACCTCCACACGACGGTCGACCTCGACGCCGAGCAGTTCGGAGAGGTGTTCGACGACGTCGAGGAGCGCCGGTTCGGGCAGACGCAAACGGAGTACAAGGAGTGGGCCGTCGAGCGGCTCCAGCAGCACCACACGACGACGGTCACCTACACCGGCGACAACAACGTCACGTACAACAAGACCTGTGAGCCGAACCGCTCGGACATCTCTGTCCAGTCGATCGAACCAGTGTACCTCCCGGAAGTTCGGCACACTACCGACGTCCAGGAGTACACCTACCCCTACGAGTACTACGCGGCAGGCCCGTCGAGAGTGACCGCCGAGGACGGCATCCATCAGTGCGTCCACTGTGATACGAGTGGCGTCACCGAGACGTACACCTACTGTCCGAACTGCGGGGCCATCGCCTGCTCCAGCCACACCAAAACGGAGCGGCTGGAAGGCGAACCGGTCTGTACGGGCTGCGCGGTGACGGAACGGTTCGCATTGAAGACGAAGTACTTCTACGACGAGGAGAATCTCGAGGCCTTCCGCGAGGAGTACGCCGCGATGCCGATCCACGAGAAGGTGATGGAGAATAAGCTCCTCACTGCTGGTGGAGGAGTAGTTACGGCTGTTCTACTACTGCTTGGCATCCTCGCACTTGGTGGTGTAATCTGAGTATCGAGGTGTCGAATTGGTTATCGCTCGGCCCAGGTCCGACGGTATTCAATAAAGTCTCGAGGATGTTGATGATCTCTCGCCCACTCTTTTGCTTCGCCAGGTGAATCACACCGCTCAGCGGTTTCGCAGAGGGTACATTTCGCTGTTACCCGAATCACCATTACAGGATTTTCTGTTTCCGGCGGCTCATCCACGTAATCCATACTGGACCAATCGGACTTATCGATTAAAACGGGTATTGTTCTCTGTTGTCCTGGCAATGGTCTGCTCTGAGCGCAAACACCTGGTTCTGATACGACCCTTTGTTCCCCCTGTCAATTTTGTCGAGCAACGACTATTCTACAGGTATGCCTTCCAATCAGGTCGGAGATGAGTGGACCGTCGAGTGGATGACGCCCAAGCCGAACAGCGATGAATACCTCGATAACTTGGTGCTGAGCCCGGAACAAGCAGCTGAATACGGGGACGACCTCGTTATGGCTCTGCGTGTCGACGACGAAATCCTTCGAGAGCGGGGATTAGACCCTAAAGAACCGTTTGGCTGGAAAATCGAAAACGGTGAGCTACTGATGAAACAAATTTCTCGCCAAGCGTTTGAATGGGTCGCGGAAAGCGACCGAGAGGATTCACTCTATGCACAGCAGGTATTGGATTCTCGAGCTCGACGGCGGATTCGTAACTCTCAGTAGCAATCTGCAAATCATTCGTTCCGAAGAATCCTATACTGGGTGCTCCTTCTCTTCAGAACTCGAACCTTGGGAGTGTCCAATTAACGATTAGCTTGGTTGAGCTAGTAGTTCGTCGACGGCGGCCGAGAGCGGTCCTTCAAACTGCCAGCTAGCCCGATCGAAGGCTTCCTCGGTCGGACCATCCCAGCGCGGGAAGGCGGAGTGACCACTCACTTTGACGGTCCACTCGGACGGCTCCTCGAACGGATTCCGTGTCGGGAGTTCGACGACGTAGAGGTACTCTTCGTCGCCGTGGATGCCGTCGGCCGGATTCTCGACGCCGTGTCCGAGCAGAAACATCGGCTGGTTGAGGTGCTCCATATTGTCCGGGTCGAGGAGATCCGAGGGTTGGTCAGCGTGGATGCTCCGGTCACGCCCTTCGTCCATGTAGAGGGTCATCGTCGAGAGCGTGTCGAGGAACAGAAACTGGGCAGCGGCGTACGCAGCCCCGCGCTCTGTTCGTGTCTCGTCAAGCAGCTGCTTCAGCTGGTCCAGGTCATGGAGGACGCTATCGGGATACCCGTCCGAGTGGCGGTAGATTTGTGCGATGCGGTCGGTATCGGACTGTTCGCCTGCGGTCTCGCTCCGTTGGATGAATCGGAGTTGACTTCGTGTCGACATCGATCACCGCCGACGCGGGTGCGCCGGCACCCATCGCCGGCGCAGAAACAACCGTCAGGAAACCTTCTCTCCAGTCACCGCCTCTTCTCCTGCATAAGATTGAACGCCTGCCATTTTGCAATTCCTTCAATTGCCTCATCTATCGTTTTCGGTCCGTTCCATTGGCTACTGAGCGCCTGATTAAATTGGGCAAGGTGTGCGAGTGCATCTGTTCCGTCCTCTACTTCCCTCATCCACAGTGTCATCTCAGAGTCGCCCCGATAGTAATCCGCTGAGAGATCAAGATCTTCTAATCGAGGATCCTCGTGAAGCTGCATTGTGGGGATAGATTCCTCGAATTCGAGGTCAATTTTCACGATTGCTTGAAATGAGGCCATATCCAATATTCGCTTGACTCGATAACTGATCCCCGTCCCGTGTTCACGCACTTCTACATCCTTAATCCGATATGATAGGGTGTCGTGTTCGAAATCGAGATCACTCTTCTGAGGGGACATATACATATCAAATAGAAGGTCTTCATAATCTGGCCGTAGTCTAATTTCCTGAGCCTGTTCGATCGTGAATAAGGGCAAAAAGAACTTTTCACCACCAACTTGTTCGCGTAGATCCGATTCCATTGATTTTCTTCGCCGTAGTCGTTCTACAGCGCCTTCGGTTTGGACCATAAACGATGTGTGCAATTGGCAGAGTAAAAACAACCAGGCTTGGCGTATCTGCTAAGTTCTACGCCAGGTGCGACACCTCGTTTGGCTCCTCGACGTCGTCGAACTCGCCGCGTTGGACAGGTTCCCAATCCTCACCAGGCTCTGGACTCCACCAGTCGACCTCGTAGGCGCCCGGTGCGCCGAGGATCTTCACGCGGGCCGACCCATCAGGCAGGTCGCGACGTAGCTTCTCGTCGACGTGGAGGTTCCAGGTGGTGGTAGAATCGAAGCAGGCGAGCACGGCCTCCTCGTAGCCGCGTGTCTCGCGGGATTCTTGGAGTTCGACCTGGGTGTTGCAGTTCTTGCAGAACACCCCCTCGAAGGGGATGTGAGTGAAGACCTCCTTCCCGCAGACGGGACACCAGAGGAACTCGAACAGTGCCTCGCTGTGTCGGTCAAGTACTTCGAGACTCATTGGTTGACTAACCCGTTCGTACCGGGCCACCACCTCGTGCCCGGCCGAAAAACAGCGCCCACCGCTCACTCACTCACCGTTCGGCGCCGTAGACGATGCGTGAGGGGGCTTCGTACCCACAATCGGGGCAGTCATACCACCGCTGGACTTTCGCCCCGTCTGCCGCCTTCTCGCCGACGCGAACGTCGTCGTTCGGACACTCCGGGCAGTTGAGGTCCGGTGCGGGCCGCTCCCGGAGCTCGTCACGGAACGATGTCGCATCCTTCGTCTCGTATCCCCGCGACCAGACCGGGTAGCCGTCGACGAGAATCACCCCGCGCCACTTGTACCGATAGGAGTCCGGCGCACGATGCAGCACGGCTCGCGCACCGGTCTCGGTGTTCCGATACGCGAGTGTCGGCGAGCGGCTCTCGCGTCGCCAATTGGTGATGGGAGGCATTATTCAGAAGTGGACGTCAGCGGGTACGATCCAGAGCTCTTCACTCTCCTCGAGGAGTCGATCCAGCTGTCCACGGTGGCGAATGCCGGTTCCGTGTTCGGTGTACAGGAAGATCGTCGGGCCGTCGTACGCACCGACCTTGTGGAAGGCGTGCCGGGCGAGGTCCTCGTCGCGCATGATCTCCTCGTCGGAGAACTCCTGGATGGCCTCTTTCACCCGGTCGAGATTACGCTCGAATTCCTCCTTCGTCGCCTCCCAGCCACGCTCGAGCAGGTCTTCGCCGTCATCGGAGTCGACGGGGGCTGCCGTCGGCAACTCCCCCCATCGTGCCTTCCCCGCAACGGACGTGTCCTCCTCGTCGAAGGTCACATAGTAATCGAAGACGGCGCCGGCGTGTGGGTCCGCGCCGACCAGTCGGTCGAACACCGTCTTTCCGGTGGCCAGCGCGTCGTCGTGCGTCGATGCCTCTACCAGTGCGTAAATCACCATATGCATCTCGAACACCTCGAAACGCCGACGCACCGGGGGTCGTTGCTCGCTCCAGCTGCGCCGGCACCCATCGCCGGCGCTCTAAAAACTGCTCGTGACGGCGGATTCTCAGGCCTCGTCCGCTCGTTCGACAGTGATAGTCAGGTCGCCCGATTCGTAGTCGGCCTCGAAGTCGACGGCGAACGCGTCCGACTCGTAGGCGGCGTGGTAAGCACGGTGGCGTTCGAGCGAGCCTGTCGCCTTGAAGTGGAAGAATGCGGCCGCCGTGTAGGGCTTGCTCTGTGTTTCGACCTGCGACTCGACGGATGCGGGGAGCGCGATCTGGGGCGTCTCCGTGTCGATACTCGCAGCGAACTCCTTCGCTTCCTCGACGGTTGCTTGCGAATGTGCCGGTGTCTCGCCGGTCAGCACGTTCACCGGGGTTTCCGTGTCGTCGGTGAATAGGACGTCTTCGAAGGTGTGTGTTCCGAGGATCGCTTCGGGATCCAACTTGCAGTCGTGAAACGGGTCGTCGTCTGAGGTCATCGAATCACGAGCCTACGGCGGGGCTCACCCATTCCGACCCTTGAAAAACAGCCGTTGCCACGTAGCAGATCCAACTAGGAGTGGTTGAGGCTCGCCTTCTCGAAGGGCGATTCTCCGGTCGGAATGAGCAGCTCCTGTCGGTCCCCGACCCGCTCAGCGAGCTTCCGTTTTAGGTACTGCCTCGCCGTCGACGGCGTGAAGACGCCCTTGTCGAGCATATCGCCGATGACGTCTTTGAGGGCCGCGAACTGGCCCTGCAGGTGGCCGTCGCCGACCGGCTCGCCGTCGTACCAGCGCACCGTCGCGAGCGCGCCGTTCCCGACTGTCTCTCCCTGTTCGACCGTCTCCGAGTCGTACTGGAGCCCGGACCACAGCGTCCGATAGGCGGTCACCTCGAACGTCGTCGACACCACGAAGAACGCCTCATGGTGGAGGTAGTCGAGATGGTCAGCGACGATCTCGTCGAGGGTGAGCCCGGTGGCGCGGGGCTTCGGCTCGACGACCGTCGACGGTCGATCCTCGCCGGCGAGGTAGGCGTCGACCGCATCTGCCTCGAGGCCATCGGCAAGCTCTGCGAGGAGCTGTTTCGCCCACTTGGAGTCGGTGTCGTCGCCACCGAACGGCGACTCAGCAGAGATTCGGTGCTTGAGCTTCAGGTTCGCTGCACCCCAATGGCTGTAGTGGAGTGTGTACTGTCCGTCCGTGCGTTCGTACGCAACGAGTGCGCGGTGTCCCATCGAACAATCACCTCACTGGGCGACCGCGACTGGATCGCCCCGCACCCCTCCCGGGGGACGAACAACGCTACCAGTAGTTGCTATCGAGGCTTCTTTATTCGGGATGAGTAGTGAAATCGGGGCGGCTAAATCGGTAAGTAGAATTGCTTAGTTATTTGAACGAAGTCAGTGTAAATGCGTGTATGGATATTGACGCCGGCGAGTTCAAGAAGAACACAGAGAAGGCGTTAGAGGAGCAGTCAGGGCTCCGGATGAACGAGCAGAATGAGATCCCGTTCGAGCAATTGTTCACAGAGGAGTTCATGCAGCTGTACACAGAATTCGACTCTTTCGAAGCGTTGCTTGAGGCAAGTCAATGGGATGTTGAGGACGAGGACGATTTCGAGGCCATCCCGGAGGATGAGTTCGATACCTATGTCGACGAGCACACGGATTTCCCATCGTGGGAAGTTATGTCTCAGACTGCGGCTCAGCGGTTCCTTGAACGTCAATTCAACTGAAGTGGGTTACTGACTGACCTGCCGCCCGAGCTTGGTGATCTCCGCCTCACTGTACCCGCCGTCACTCGAATTGATGTAGGCTTGTGTCTCGACGTATCCTTTCTCTCGGAGCAACCAGAGGTTATGATCCACGACGTCTGACGACCGGCCCACTGCCTCAATCAACTCGTCACGATCAACCCGTGGATAGGTAGGATCCGATCGGTATGACTGGAGTAACACGTCCAGGATTTCATCCTGAACCGCGTCATCCAACAAGAGTTCCTCACCCAACTCTTTTGCTCGCCACAGCGTCGTCGGTGTAATCGTCAGTGACCGCTTCCCTGGCCGCCGCTTGAAGAACCCATCATCCTTTGAGAACCGCCACACCTTATCGATCACGTCCTCATCAACGTCCTCGAATTCATCGTTGAGATAGCTGCGTAGCCGTTCACCTTGTGGACTCGGCCAGAACGTAAACGGCTGCTCTGTAAACCTACGATATGACTCACGGATCAATTCATTCTGGACCCGCCGCTCGGTCGCCGATAACCCCTCTGTCGCACCTACGTCATGCTCCGTCGATGTCCCATCTCCATCCCCATTCACCACATCGTCACTGGTATCGGACCGATCAGTCCCGTCCACGTACTCGCCAGCGTCCTCCGGCTCGACTCTATTGTTCGACGTGTTGTGGACTTGGATCGCTAGAATACCCAGAGTGCCTAACATACCGATCACACCAGCAATCTCCACGAGCGAAAAAGGTGTATAGACGGTTCCGATCCCTGCGAGAATCAAGGCAGCAAGCCAGGCAAGGATGAGCTTCCCGATGAACCGCTCAGTCACGTACTGCCCAACCGACATCCTATCACTGCAAGTATTCACAGACCAGTATTATAAGTCGTAGGAGATCAGCCTCAATCAGACATACCCACCTGATTTTTCAAGAGTTGCTGAGAAGTACCGAATTATGAGTCAAAACGACAGGACATCTTGGTTCATCGATTCCGAGGGGCCAAATGAGGAGGCTGTCGAACTGGCCTTCGCGTGGGTGCAACAGCTCGGTGAGCAGCATGAAGAGAAACGAGATGCTGTCTTGGCAGTAAACACGAAAAAGCAGCTGGACGGTGTCGTATCTACTGTGATCGGTGACCAGGCAGCAAAGGCGTTGAATAAAAAGAAGCCGGTCGGCGTCGGTGAAGCAGAGATCCAGCTGATGACGAAACGGATTGATCCATCGGGGTGGCAAAGCGGTCCTGTCCTTGCTATCTACCCAGACAAAGACCTGCTGGACAAGATTGACGGAATGTATGGTGTGACCGATGTGCTCGTCGTGCCTTGGTCGAAGGACACCGTCCAGTTCTGGATCGATACCTGGGGCGCGTCAGCACTCCAATCAGATGCGAGTGGCGATGCACCAGAAATCGATAATCCGGTCGCCAAGGAAGCTGTCGACACGCTCGATGCATTGGTCAACACCTCGACTGGGATCACGCATTCGTCAGATCGTGCTACCTGTATCGAGATCTTCAAAACCCTCCATAGCAACGGCATCAGCTTCGATCCTGAAGCAATCAGAGCCTGGTTAGTCGCTGAAAAAGGCTGGGACCCGGATTATGCCGATGACGTAAAAGAGGTCGCCGAAGGCGTCCAAACGGGGAAACGCTTCCAGTACGACTCTGGCCGTCTTAGCAACGACATTATGAACCAGTGGAAAGACGCCGCAAATGTTAATTAATCCAATATAAATGCCGGAGATCGTTTTCACTCCGTTTGCTCACGTCCCTGTAGTGGCGGCTCTGATGCATCTATGCTCTGTACTGACCAGCTGTTTCAGCTCTCACTCTAAATAAAGAAACAGTATCGGAAACTAATGCTACTCGTCGATCGGGTCGGGGGAACTGAGGTCCGCGTGGAGGACTTCGCCGTCGCGAACGACTTACCGCTTCGCCAGGACTGGGAAGCGGCACTTGGTGAACCCCGCCGTCTGGATATCGAACTCTTCGTCGGCTTCGAGGTGGTCGGCGAGTTCTCGCAGGAATTCGTGGGTCACGATGCCCCCCTCGTAGTCCGGGAGGCCGTTCTCCCGCGCCTCGTACACCTCGAAGTCGTCGTACCCCCAGATGGTGAGCTCTCCGTCTTCGGTCACCTCCCAGTCGAGCGTCCCGAAGCAGTAGCTCTCACAGAGCTCGCGGACTGCCTGCGGATCCGATACGATCGCGCCAGTCGACGTCGTCGCAGCTTGCAGTGTCGCCATGTCTGGACTTCACGGGGTCGCCCCCGCACCCCTGTCGGGGGCGATAAACCGACGCGAGAGGTGCCCCCCTGGTCGTGGTCGGCGACGCCAGTTAGGAATCTGCGTGGGCGTCCGCCCCGGCTCCGTCGCCCGGCCGCGTGAGAAGGCTCACCTCTTCCAGGAGGTCTCTCGCGGTCTCGACTCGCTCTCGATCCGCGTCGTCCAATCGGTCGACGTCGAGTCGGTCGAGATTGCTGAGTATCCGATGCATCCGGTAGCCCTGTTTGAACTCTTGCTCCATCGGAAGCGCCTCACCGCTCGCCGGCGCGGAGAGACTCCCTATCGAGACTGGCGTCGGGCTTGCAGGAGATCACGCTCTTAGCAGTAGGTCAAAGCACTCTTTCTTCATTCTAAAACCGGTCTGGAACGTCTGGTAAATAGGTGTGCGTAGTTTACATTAACCGCTCTATCATACCGGCCGATGGGAGATCAGCTCTCACAGGCCTTGCATTCGAGGATGTCTCGGCTGAACTTCTGTGCGGCGTTCACGCTGTGTTGGTAGTAGAGACTCTTCACCCCTTTCTTCCAAGCCTCGATGTAGAGTTGGTTGATCTCCTTGACGCTCACTTCGCTCGGATCGATCGAGACGTTCAGGCTCTGTGCCTGATCGATATGTTTCTGCCGCTGCGCTGCCTGGTTGATGATCGCCATCTGTGGGATCTCGGCGAAGGTTTTGAACACCTCCTTCTCCTCGTCGGTCAGGCAGTCGAGGTGTTGCACGCTCCCGTCGTTCTGTGCGATGCTGTCCCAAACCTCGCGCTCGTCTCTGCCTCGCTCTTTCAGTATCGCCTCGAGGAACCGGTTCTTCTGCGTCGACTTCAGCTTCGCACCGTCGCGGACGAAGTAGTTCGATTTCAGCGGTTCGATGCTCGGACTGACCTGCCCCAGGATGACACTGCTGGATTTCGTCGGGGCCACGCTCATCGTCGTCGCGTTCCGGCGACCGTAGCCCTCGAGCACCTCCGGCTCGCCGAACTCGTCGGCGAGCCGACGACTCTCCTCGTAACTTCGCTCCTTGATCGTGCGGAAGATTGCCTCGTTTTTCTCCATGGCCTCCATACTGTCGAACGGAATCATCTCGCTCTGGAGGTAGCTGTGCCAGCCGAGGACGCCGATGCCGATCGCCCTGTGCCGTTTCGCAAACCGTACTGGGCGTTCCATGAACTGCGTCCCCTCCGCCTCTTGGATGAACTCCTCCATGACGGCGTCGAGGAACCGCGTCAGCGTCTCTACTGCGTCGGTATCCTTCCACTCGTCGTAGTGGAGCGCGTTCATCGACGAGAGACAACAGACGAAACTCTCGTTTGGCGTGGCTGGCAGCGCGATCTCGGTACACAGGTTGGAGCCGTTGATCTCGTAGCCCCTGTCCTTGTAGACCTGTGGCTTCCCGTCATTCATGTTGTCCCGGAAGATGATATACGGGACACCGATGTTAATCCGCGTCTCTATGATCTCTGCCCACGTCTCTCGCTTCTCCTCGTCGCCATCGACCATCGCCCGGAACCAATCGTCACCGATGATGACGCCGTAGTAGATGTCCTGTACGGGGTCGCCCTCGGTCTTGATGTTGAGCCACTCGTCTAGGTCGTCGTGTTCAACGTCGATGTACCCCGCGAACTGGCCGCGCCGCGTCTCGCCCTGGCTGACGACGTTGATGATAGTGTCGAACAGCTCGGTGAAGCTGTAGCTCCCGTTGCTCTTGCCGTTGTTCGTGATCGGGCTGCCTCGGGGCCGGATTTCGCCGAAGTACCCGCTGGTCCCGCCGCCCAGCTTGGTCATCTCGCCCACTTCGGCCTGCGTGTAGAGGATGCTCTCCATGTTGTCCTCCATGTAACTACCGAAGCAGCTGATGGGCAGGCCTCGGTCCAGACCGAAGTTCGACCACACCGGACTCGCGAGGCTGTAGAAGCCCCGACTCATGTAGTCGTAGAACTTGTCCGCGAAGCCGTCGTCGTCTAGGATCTCCTCGGCCCGCTCCGCGATCTCCCTGACCCGCTCCTCGGCCGTGACGCCCTCGATCAGGTACCCGTCGTCGAGGAACGCCCGGCTGTCCTCGTTCAGCCAGTAGAACGGTTCCTCGTGCTGCTGGTTGACCTCGTCGAGTGCTGGTTCTGTTTGTGCCATCGTTAGAACATATCCTCCGCGGTGACGCTCTGTGCGTGTTTGTTGTACGTGGTCGACCGCTTGCTGAAGAAGTCGTTATCCTTTGTCATCATGATGTCCTCGTCGAACCACCGTGTCTCCTCGAGCAGGTCATCGTCCGGGTCGAATATCGGCTCGACACCGACGTTCTCGAGGCTCTGATTGAACCGGTCCCGCAGGAACGCGTCGACGTGCGCCCGGGGAAGGAACTCCAGTTCGCCCTCACCGAAAATCCAGTCCAGTATCTTCATCTCTGCCTCGAACGCCTGCTGACAGGCCGCTTGGACCTCTTCTTCGAAGTCCTCGTCGAAGAGGTCCGGATTCTCCTCGCGAATCGTCTCCACGAGTTCGACACCGAACAGTCCGTGAATCTGCTCCTCCTTGCTGGTCGCTTCGACGGCGTTCGCGATCCCCTTGAATTTCTTTTCGTGTTTGTCGAAGCTCGTCATGATGAGGAACTGCGAGAACAGCGAGACGTGCTCGACGAACGTGGAGAACAGCAGGAGACTCATCACGTACTCCTCTTTGTCGTCGCTCTCGCTCTTCTCGAGGTACTCGTCGAGGTAGTCGATCCGCTCCTCGATTGCGGGGACGGCAGTCACCTCCTCGAAGTCCTCCGTGATCCCCAAGATGTCGAGGAGGTGGCTGTACGCGTCCATATGTCTGACCTCGCTCTCCGCGAAGGTCATGCCGACGTTCCCGATCTCCGCTTTGGGCATCTCGTCGTAGATGTCTGCCCAGAAGGTCTTGACTTGGACCTCGATCTGCGCGATGGCCAGCATCGTCCGCTTGATGACGGTCTTCTCGGCGGGAGTCGTGTTGACCTTGAAGTCTTGAACGTCTCCTGAGAAGTTGAACTCCGTGTGAACCCAGTAGCTGTTTCGTATCGCGTCTTTGTACTCGAGGACGTCGGGGTACTCGTACGGTTTGAGCTGCGTTCGTTCGGAGAAGATGTCGGTCTCCGGATCTCCGCCTGTGGTTTTGTTTTCAGTCATTGGCACGTACCCCGGAGGAATCGTCCTCTGTTGGTTGGTTTCTGTTTCCGTCGTTCTCTGTACGTCTGGACATGGATCATGCTTGCCCGGTCAAGGATGACCGAACATTCGTTTGATCTGCGTATGTTTGTGTCATAGTGAGCTGTTCGAGGCATCGAAGTCATCGAGTTCTGCATCCAAGACTGCGTCAAGTTCTCTCAGGAATTCCTGCGGCTCAGAGAATGCTTTGTAAACGGAGACAAATCGAATGTAGGCTACCTTATCGAGCGTGCGGAGGTTCTCAGAGACGAGTTCGCCGATGAGACTCGAAGAGACGATACGTGCCTCTCGACCTTGCAGTTCGCTCTCGATATCGTCGACGAGAGCAGTCACTGTTGTCTCGGCCACATCGCGCTTCTCAACGGCTCGCTCGATCCCTGCGCGGAGTTTCTGTCGGTCGAACGATTCGATGGTTCCGTCGCGTTTTTTCACCTGGAGTGACTCCCACTCTGGACGTTCGTAGGTCGTAAAGCGGAACGAACAGCGTTGACATTCGCGGCGCCGTCGGACGGAGGTTCCGTCGGCACTAGTCCCTGTATCGATGACGCGTGTTCGCTCGTTCCCGCAATCCGGGCAGTTCATAGTTGTCACTACTTAATCCTCCAGGGTCTTAACCCCAGATGTGGGGGCTCTCGATTTCGACCGCAATATCTGGTGGTGAGGACTGTCACATAAAACTTACCCAATTGAATTGATGTAGTACAACTAAACTTGAATAGTGGGCGCGGAAAATTGGGATCATATGCATTGAGTGACCCAGTCTCAACTATTGCTCTCCATCCCCTCACATAGCGATTAGTATTCTATCTGTAGTTATCGATTTTACACCAGTTAGCGGCTGCGAGTCTGAACAAGGAAATCGTACTTCCTATTACTGTTAACCAACGAAACCCGGAGCCACCTGCAGAGATGTTGGTTAATCGACGCCGAGCACTGGGGCTACTCGAGACTGGGGCCGTAGCGAGCCGAGCCACACACCCGACACTCCCAGATCGGTTGCCCCGTCCACGCTTCATCCGGGACCGACTCGTGGGTCTTGAACCGATGGTCGGTCGCCTGTCCACAGCTTTGACAGTCGAGTTCCTGCGTCGTCGGTACCGACGACACCTGGCGATCAGCCCCAGCTTCGCCGGCGGATTCGGTCAGCGTCATCGCTGGAACCAGCCACACCGCGTCGTCGGCGTCGTCGAGGACCGCGTCGAGACGCGACGTGGCGAGGATGCCGTCCCCACGCTGGTCGTATAGCCGCGTCGGGGCCTGTTCCTGACGCTCCGACGCTTCCTGCCCGTGCCACCCAGCCCGGTCACGGGCGGCACTGAGAAGCCGCTCTCCCTCCGCTGACGACACCTGTACGGCGTCGGGAAGTGAGGGCCATTGCTCGGCCAGCTGGCGCGCCGGCGCCTCGTCGAGATCGTAGATGAGCGTATAGTCGTCGACGGCCGGCTCCGCCTCGTTAGCGGAGAGGAGGTTCGCCGCCGCGCCGCCCTTCGCCACGGCGCCGTAGAACGTGGTCGACTCGACGACCAGGTGGACGATGCCGAGGCACGTCGTCGACGCTGCCTCGTCCGTGCTAGTGGCGTCACTTCCGAGATGGTTGGTGAGACAGAACCGGCATTTCGTCTGGCCGTCTGGGACTGAGGCCCCACAGGACCGGCACTCGCCGTCGGTGGCCGTCGGCGCATCAGGGTAGCCACCAGCGTTCGTCGCGACGCGTTGCCGCCGGGGGGCACCCTCACAGCCGTCGTCCAGCCTCGTGTCCGGAATGGGGGACGCCTCGCCAGTCGGCCGCAGTTCCTCAAAGTCGGAGTAACGACCGTTCATAGAGCAGTCTACAGAGAACATGGCTCGTCTTCGTGTTTAAATCGTAACGTGGATAGACCGATGTGCAGTACAGACCGAGAGACAGTGGACTGCGTCAGGCGACCCGTTCCTCCAACGTATCCCGGTGTGCCCGAACAGTCGCCTTCGAGGCGTTCGCTACGTCCGCGGCCTCGGATTGCGTCAACCATCGGCCCTCTTCGCGACCGGCCTTGTAGAGGCAGGCCGCTGCGAACCCGGCCGGATGGACGCCCGTCGTGACGCCGCGCCCCTCGGCCTGCTCCGCGAGGGCTCGGGCCCGCTGTCGGATTTCGTCCGGACACTCGAGGTCCGAGGCGAGGCGCGGCACGAACATGCTGGGGGAGACGGGCTCAGCGGGGAGGCCCAGCTCCTCGTTCAACGTTTTGTACGCGTTCGTGACTCGTGACTCCGCGACGCGGGCCATCTCGCTGACGTCGTCCACCAACCGCGAGCGGCCGTTGCACCGGCAGGCCCCGTAGACGCTGGCCGCGGCGATGGCCTCGATGGATCTGCCACGAAGCAGATCCTCGTTCTGGGCGCTCCGGAAGAGCTGACACGCCTGGTCGCGGACCGAATCAGAGAGTTCGAGCGCACTCGCCAACCGACGCACCTCGCCCAGTCCGTGTGCGAGATTCCGTTCCGCTTTCGACCGCCAGCGACCGCGAGTCTGCTCACGGCGCATCCGCGCGAGTCGCCGTCGCTTCTGCCCAGAGATCTCGTTCCCCTTCGCGTCGGTGCCGCGACCGATCTCCGTCGACAGGCCGCGATCGTGGCGGGCCGCAGTAAGTGGGGCGCCCGTTCGCTCGCGCTCCTCGTCGTCGTACGCCCGCCACTCCGGCCCGTGATCGATGCGCTGTTCGTCGACGACCAGGCCACAGTCCTCGCAGACCGTTTCGACCGCGTTCGTGGTGACCCGACCGTCGCACTCGGGACACTGGTTCGCACTCGATTCCGTTCGGACGTCTTCGTCGAATCCGCTCTCGTAGATGTCTCTGGTTGCCATCGTTCTTACCGTGTTTCGGGAACTCGCCAGTACAGCGAGCCCCTCACCCATTGAGGGGACAATAGACTCTCTGCAGGACTGTAACCCCTTCCGGGGGACCGATGCCGCCAAATCCTTATTAACTGTAAATGGGTACTACCCGGTACAAGAATGCCTCTCTGCCCTGATTGTCGAGATGACGCGATGACAGGCCTGATCCAGAACGCAGAACAGGTGTGTGACGAGTGCGGAGAGACGTTCTAAAACGATGCCGTTGTGCCCTGACTGTAAAGACGGAGCACTGACCCACAGCGCCGAGCTTGGGGACGGAGAAGAGAAAGACAAACGAACTTGCGACGAATGCGGAGAAACCTTCTAACGACATAGCCATGCCTGTATGCCCAAAGTGCAAGGACGAGTCAAGTTTCAGCACCCTCAAGAAAAACAAGGGAGACCGCATCTGTGATGAGTGTGGCAGAGAATTTTGAATGACCGACGACGAGGGCAGCGACGAAGAAGATGGCAGCAGTGATGTAGATCTGTCTCAACTGGCCCTCGAAGAAATCCGGCTCCGATACCAGGAAGAATCAGACCGGCGAACTTCAGTCGAATCCAAGATCGGTACCGTACTGACCGTTGACGCAATCATCGTCTCCGTAGTCAGTATCTTCTCCAGCCTCAACATTCTGCACTACGCGGCGATGGCGGTCGCACTGATCTCAGTGGTCAACGGAATCTCAGCTCTCTGGGTCCGGGACTACCACAGACCAGGACTGGATGAAGAAGATTATCTGCAGTACATCGATAATCCGCCGGAACCGGTTCGACGTGAACTCGTCAAATCCTACCTCACGGTGATCACAGGCAACGAGGAAACTGATGACCCGGAGATGTTCTTCAAAGGAAACCGGACTAGAAACGACGAGAAAATGGCGAAACTGGACCAGTGCTTGAAATTGACCGCTGTATCCTTGACGTTGATACTATTACATCCTATCCCGGGAATAATACAGAGTACTGGGCTATTGGAGTATCTAATTTGAGGGATAGGCAGTGACCTTGGTGGCTTCAATGTTCAACACTCGCGTCGGTTTCTGCTAATTTCCAGCAATTGGTTGGCGAGGATATTCAGCCAAACGTTGATATCCACTGATTCTGAAATCTTCGACAACGTGACTCAGCTATGGCCGGTGCAACAATCAACTCGGTACTCGTAAAAACCGCTCCTTCAGAACTCGAAGATGACGACAACCTAGGATACGAGTTGCAGAAAGTCAGAGACGACTACGAACACGCCATCATCATCCAGGAAACGGAAATGCGGAACGCAAGAGGTAGACGATACACACTGGTCAGCAGTGGCCGAGTCTTCCCCGAAGACGTCCAGGCCACGATCAAACCGTACCTCGACCGGGCTGAATTCGATCATCATCTCAATCCGGGAACCTCCGACACTGTCGAAGAACAGGAAGTACGTGTCATGGTCGAAGCAGCGGACGGAGAAGACTATCATATCCAGAAGCTCGACGAAGAACGGTACTACGTATCCCGCGAGAACAAACCGGTAAAACCGCCGCACGCCGTCAACCAGAAAGCAGGACAGGTGTTCCCTGACTACGAACCAATGCTGTAACCCATATTAGCACAGATCACGTCTCGGCTACCTTCTCTATAATCAGCTCTTGCCTCTCTACCGTGGTTTTCTTCTGACCTTCCGTTATCTCTGTCTCGTCTAACAGGGTTTCTGCCGTCCCTGGGTCACCCTGTTCCCGGTAGAAATCGGCGGCGTCCTTGACGTACTCCTACAGACAGGCTCCGTATATACGATTACTCCACCAACAGATGGTCTACTCACTCTGCGGAATTGTGAGGGGAAATGGCTTAGTGGAAATATTCTCCATTCGTTGATAATGGGTTCAGAGACCTCTTTTGAGGACCGTGCGAAACGGTTCATAAGTAGGACGCCAGGAGATCACGATCACGACCAGACGATACAGTTCATCAGCGAGATATTCAGAATAGAAAGCCAGCTAATTGCCTTAGAGAAGCGGTTGGACAATCTCAGTGCCGGAGTCTGGAGCAGCGAGCTCGCCAGAATAAATGACGAACTCTCGGCTCTCTCCTCTGACTTCTTTGAAGTACAGCGTGTGATCTCGTCGCCGGAAGACCATCTACACGAGCTTATTGATATACCTCGAGACGAGGTAAGTGAGAAAGCGGTCAGCGAGATACTGACCCAGCTCGGCTGGGAATGGTTCCCCAGAGAACTGAACAGGGTGTATTCCGTTCAGGAACGGGTCTACAGGAAGGCCGATGCGAAAAGCCAGCAGATGCTGACCAACCGGATCATCCTCCTGTCCTTCCTGGCGTTCGTTATCTCTGCATCCACCTTCGCCATCCAGTACATATAGATCAGAGAGATCGAATTGGAACCGTTTCTCCACCTGCACAATTATCTTTCTTCAATAGAAACGCACTTGACAGTCAATGAAAGCCGTATTTCAGGGAGAATTTCACATCTCTTCTACGGACAGAGAATCACTTGACTCGCACTTAGACGCTGATGCAGATGCATTGTTCGTGGAACAGAGAGAAGACCGTGTCAGCCCGGACAACTGGTCAATCGGCTACCTCTCCTTCCTGATCGGGGCTCTCACACTGTACTGGCTGCAAGCAGCGCTCTACGAGGGGCCGGACATCAAAGAGAAAGCAGAGATCCCTGTCTACGACGAAATCGACACCGATCTCCCAGAACTGTACCCCCGATTTCCTAAAAGCTGGATACTTGGCTCAGGGGTGATCTCCGGCTTAGTCTTCGCTGCCGGATTGTTCGTCCCCGTATATCCGTTTCCATTTATTGATGCTCCAGCGGTTGCCTCCCTCACATTCACGGCAGTGGTCAAACCAATGATGGTGATCGGGGCACCGCTTTTGTTCTCTTTCTTCTTGATCATCCTCGAGGAACGACGGCTTGGAACCCGTGACCAAGATATGGTGGAGGAAATCCACAGAAGCTCCAAAGAAAACGGGTACGATACTGTTGTAGTCTCCTGCGGTGATGCACACCTCGACAGTCTTCCGAACTTGTTAGAGGAGAAAGGGTGGGAGACAGAAGTTAACGAGTCCGACCACAGCTGGGCAGCCAAAATCTGGCGCTGGTAACCCTAAGTTTAGTTCTCATACCAAGCATCTCAGAAAGGACTCTCGACCTCGTCAAATTGAACGACTATCTCTTCCGATTTTAATTTCTCAACCACATCTGCTTCGGAGATATCACCGGCTTCCAATCCACGAAGCATCTTAAACAACTCCAGCGAGGTAACCACTTGTAAACCGTTCCTATCCAGCATACCATACCGCTCTTGATCTAACTGGAACTCTCGCTCATTCGGCTCAGTTAGCCGACGATGGTTCATCACTAACAATCCCGTCACATCCCTTTCAAACTCGTCTCCATCTCTATCCACCCATTTAATCAGCTGAGAAATATTCTCCTCAGAAACATCTCCTTCCTGCCCTTTGATCTCCAGTAGGATTACGCGGTCATCCAATTCAATAGAACCGTCACGTCGATTTTTTACCTCTCCACCAACAGTCAACCCAGCATCCTTGAACGCCGAACGAACCGCATTTTCAAGCTCATCATCATACTCCCAGAGAAGATCCTTCCTCAGCCGTTCCTCCTCAAGTTCATCTTCTAGCTCCCGAATCTTCCCCAGTAATTCCTTTTCTCGAGGTGCAGCGTACTCGCTCAACCAATCCGGATGTCGACCTACCGTCTCCAGATCAACCTCAGGATAGAAATTGTCCACCACTTTTTCTGCAACATCATCGAAGCTATGACCTGTCTTCACCAGCGGAAGAAGATACACTGTTCCCTGATTAGACTCAGAGCCAGTGGGGAGCATCCCTCCCTTGCTTTTTACCATGATTTCCGCAGCTAACGCCTCACCATATCGATTGCTAACTAAGGAGTGGAACTGGTATTCAACGCTATCCTCATCGGGGATATGGTTCTTAAAAGAAATTTCCCAGCTAAATTGGCCGTCAAAGTACCATTTCCAGCCATCGTCGATACTCCCCTCGTCAACTGATTTTCCAGGCTCATCACTCACTTCCAGCCCGAATGGAAGCCACGAAAACAAATTGAGAATAGGCGTTCCTGGGCGTATCAACGCATCATCGGGTATCGGTTCCTCCGGTTCCCACTCTTGATCTTCCGAAGGCTTCACTGATGTAGTGGTTGGAAGACAAACAATCAGGTCCCCTCCAGATGTTAGAAGCCTCAGAACGTCTTTAGGATTCGGGAGATTGTACTGGCGTTTGTACCCAGCCGGAACGTAGGAATGTAGGAACTCATCCTTTCGCTTCTCCAAGTCCAGAAGGTCAACAAATACAACCTCGTAGTCTTTGATATTCGTCGTTTCATTCCAATCAACATAATCCGCAAACTCGAGTTCAGTACCAAGCGATAGGAGTTCAGACATTCTCTTGTTGACCGCTTTATCCTCTAATCCAATATACTTCTCCCAACTGGGTGACTGCCTATCCGATTGCCATTCAGTCAGCTACTCGTTCAACACCCGCCGGCTACGAGATTCACCGTATATCGAGTCGGAGCGGTGATGCCCGCTCCCAGAGATGATGGTGTTCGGCACACACCGTAACGAGGTTATCCAGCCGGTTGGCCCGCTCGAAATCCACCTCACTCTCGTCGTCGCCGAAGGCGCTTAGCGGTCGGATATGATGTACGTGGAGTCCTCTCGTGAATGTCTCGAGATGCGCCTCCTGCGTCCACTCACAGTCCGGCGTTTGACAGGTATAGTTGTCGCGTTCAAGCGCTTTCTGACGTTGTTCATTCCAGTTGTCCCCGTACTCGCGCCACTCGTGGACTGGCTGTTCTTTCCAGTTGTGATGGTCTGGGCCGGCTGGACGGCCGACCGGTTCGTAGCCCGCTGCTCGGATCGCAGCTTGCCAGCCCTCCCAGCGAGTAAAGTAGGGTCGATGCGAGAACTCTCCGTGGTCTTTCATCTCCTGCGCTGTGGGGATCTTCCCTAGTTCGTCGGCAAGCCGATGGATCTCTTCGAGTAATTCTGCATCCGAAATCCGATGCCGATGGTTGGGGTCGTACCCAGCTGCCTCCAGCGCTTCGTTCCAGCTCCCGAAGCGATTCTGCGCGATTGTGACCGTGAACTCGCCCTCCGAGCGCATGTCGGCCGCCGTTGGCGGCGTCCCGTCCTCCGTTGCGAGCCGTCTAATTTCGTCGAGGAGTGCGTCTTCGGACACTCGGTGTTGTTTCACCGGTTCGTATCCCGCTTCCTGGAGTGCCTCTGCCCAGCTGCCGAATCTATTTTTGTACGTTCCAGCTGAATACGCCCCTAGCTCATTCATCTCTGTGGCTGTTGGGGAACGGCCCAGCTCGTTTACGAGACGGTCGACCTCGGCCAGTAACTGGGTGTCTGAGATGCGGCGGCTGTGGCTACTGTTGTGGCCGCCCAGCGCGTCCTTGGTGTCGAAGGACTTTCCACAGACATCGCAGGTTAGCTCACGTTCACCCGTCATCTGTCCTACCCGGAGCGCTCGTACGCCCGCACCCTTCTGGGGGCCAGATAAACTCGCCCGAGTCGCACACTCCTTCCCCCGGTTTGCCGGATAAATGTTGGACTGGTGAGCGAGGTCGTGGCTGCGCGCGCAGCGAAGCGAGCACGGAGCGGAGGGTGGGGAGGTGGGGTCTGGGCCGGTCCGGCACACAGCAAAAAAGAAGGTTGTCTCAACTGCCTATTCTTCCCACCACCGACCGCGCCCCGGGAACTCGATCCGCGACCACCCGGTCAGCGCGATTGAGCACCGGCCTTCGTACCAGTTTTTGGCTGCTGCCCGGAACCGCACCTTTTGACCTTCACGCACCACCGTCTGCCCGGATTTCTCCCAGCAGGTGAACTTGATTTTCCCGCTATCATCCGCTATCAGCCCGACTTGCTGGATGCTTGAGGAGGAAGGCTCCCAGAGGGTCTCGATTGTTCCTTCGACCGTCACCTCACCAACCGGGACGTCCGGCACGTCCGCGATGGGCACGATCGCCCCCGGCGCCGCCTTCAGCTCCTCGAGGGTTTCCAGCACCGCCTTCGTGACGTCCCGACCGCGCTGCACCTTCTCGGCCAACTGCTTCGCGACGACCGATCTCGACCAGCCGCCCTGCACTTCGTCGCTGATCCGCATGGCTTGCTCGTTGACCTCTGCGAGCTCCTCTTGCGTCAGCTTTTCTCGGGGATCCGTACGCTCCGCCGGCGCCGGCTCGTCACGGCCACACTGCTCGCTGACGACCTCTCGCGTGCGCTGCTCGCGACCGTCCTGTGTTCCCAGCTCGGCCTGGGCACTGATGCGCTCCAGTTCGGCTTCCCGCGCCCGAATACGCTCCTCCTGTTCGAGGGTGACACCGTGAATCCGGTCCTCGCTCGTGTCCGCGATCCCATCCGGGTGGTTCGCATCGACCTTGGCCTGCGTCTCCTGCTCGACTGCCGCCTCGAACTCTGGCGTCTCGTCGACGACCGGGAAGCCGTCCTCATCGACCGCCTGCTCGTCCGCTTTTTCGAATGCCTGTTCATCCACCGTAACGACCTTGCTACTAGAGCTGTTACTTGACATTGGTCTCACCAAAGACCGAAGGCGCTCACGCGCCGACACCGCGATGCTCCTACATCGCGGTTTTCCGACGACAACGACCGACAGAACCATCTGCGCGCTCTCGCTCGCGCCTTCGCGAGCGCCCTACCGGGCGCGAGCGAGAGCGCGCCTGCATGAGGTGGCCCCAACCAGCACCGCGCGCCGACCCGCCCGGAGCGAGCGGCCAGCGGAGTAAGCGTGGGGGTGAGCAGCCACGCCGCGCAACCCCTCGCGCTTACCCGCTGGCGCCGAGGGCACATTTACTTTAGCCCGGAACGGGCGCGGGCGGTGCAGAGAGCGCCCGCACGCCCGGAATGGTCGGTCGCGAGCGACGCGGAGGGCGGCAGCGGCGAGCGGGGCGAGCCGTCACGTACGCACCCGTTCAGCCGGCTACGTCGCTCGGTGGGCCATCCACTGTCCTGGCGGACTCAAAAAGGGCGAGGCCGCCTCGGCCGTCCCCCGACCCCGCAAGCACCGCAGGGACGAGGCGCGCAGCGGTGGTCGCGGGACGTCGAGCGGCCGAGGGCTTTCAGGAACGATTCCTATCTCGGACCCGCACGTCGTTATTCGCCGACGGACTGCGATTCGTCCTCGACGATGACGTCCACACCGTCCGGTGATACATCGAGTGGGATCCCCTCGACAGTGAACTGAACGGTGATGTTCTCATCGGCGGAGGCGATCACCTGTTCGAGCGCATCGGGGTCGACGTAATCGTGGAGCTGGTAGGAATCGTCCTCGAGTCCACACGTCTCCAGCGTCTCAATAATCTCTACGAGAAGGTCATTCGATCCGCCCGAACTGTCCGATGGAGGGGAATGCATCTGAACGCTCGGGAGTTAGGGTGGCAGGCGTTTAAAACGTAAGGAGTCAACTGTAGAAGCGCTACGCTTCGTCACTTGACTTAGCGCGTTCGGGATAGCGTCGGCGCAACCAGAAGCGATTATGCGCTTTGACGCCGACTGGATGTCTCGCGCTGATGACCGCATTCTAGAGCATCTCTCTGAAGCCGGCCCCGATACCCCAAAGGAAATGGCAGACAGCGATCGAGTTCGCTTCTCCCGCCAACACATCAATGCCCGCTGCAAGACGCTGGTCGAATACGGCCTCCTCGTCCACCTCGGCAACGGCGTCTACGATATCACGAGAACGGGAGAGCAGTATCTCGCCGGCGACCTCGACGCTCGTGACCTTGACTCCGAATAGCGTCAGCTGTCGCCGGCGACCAGGTCCTCGATGAACCGGAAGCCGTTCACGAACGTCACCGAGTCACCGTAGCCCTCGCTCGCGAGCACGGTTTCGGCCCCTTCGCCGGCCGCGATATCGGTCGTGTAGATGTACGCCTCGGTCGCCGTTCCCGCGCTGAGATGCTGGGCAGCGAGGGCGGCGAGGGCGGCGTCGGCACGCTCGACCTCGTCGGCAGGGCGGTCGTCGGCGTTCGCGATGTACCGCTGGACGCCGTCCATCACCCGCGAGACGACCGGTTCGGAGAACTCGAGCGGCGCCGCAACCGTCACCCAGCCCTCGTCGATCGCGGTGTCGACGGGCGGGTTTTCGACATCCGGATCGTCGATAGTCAGCTCCTCGTACACCCGTTCGGGCAGGACGAAGGTAACGTCGTTCCAGCGAGCGAACCGCCGAACGGCCTGGTACCGACTGTTCGAGGGCTGTCCCATCGCGACGAATAGGCCGGTGTCGGCGATGTGGAGCCGGCTCACGCGTCGTCAGCGCCGTCGCCGTCGTCGATGTCCAACTCGTCGAGTCCCGTCCCTGACTCCTCGATGTCGTAGTGCTCGTGGACGACGGGCCGGAGCGCCTGGAGGATCATCTCCGCAGCCAACGGCGAGATGTCCAGATCCTCCGCCATCAGCCGGTGGGTCACCTCGCCGCGCTCGCGGGCGACCGCGTAGGTGAGCGCGGTCGCGAGGCCGGCGACGCCGTGGCGGTCGATGTAGGTGTCGATGTCGGCGTCCGTCTCGCGGCGGCCGACGGCGTCGATGAGCGCCGGCGTGATCGTGTACTCGCGGTCACCGGCGGCCGTCGTCACGGTCAGGTCGATCTCCCGGGCGGCGTACCGGCGTGGCTGCTCGTCGTCGGTGACGTCGACGACGCCGGCGTCGACGAGCCGGTTGACGTAACTGTAGGCGGTCCCCTGGGCGAGCTCGAGGTCGTCCATTACGTCTTGGACGGTCGCCTCGCCCTCCCGAGCGAGGTACGCGTACAGCTGAGCCAGCTGTGGCTCTTCGAGGAGATCCGCGACCGAGAGGAAGTCCTGGACGATGTCGCCGTCGGCGCAGTTTGAGGTGCGTGACACGATCCGTTCTTGATTACAGTTTACAGCGAATCAGTAAAGAGTGTTTGGGTCACTCCGGCGGCGTTGCGACGAGATGCTCCTCGAGGTCGCGCGTCCAGTACGTCGCGAGCCCGCCCGGACTACAGCGGGCGCACAGCTGTACCGGGCCTTCTAGATGCCCGAGTTCGACCCGGAACCGCGTGAGCGCTGCGAGCGTGTCGACGACCAGCCCACAGCCGTCACAGGCGACGTGATCGCGCTCGTCGGGATCCGGCTCCGTCTGAATCGCGCAGTCGACGCAGATCGGGTGGGTGACCCGTTCGTCCTGCCCCCAAGTATGCGCCTCGCCAGTCTCGGTACCAGGCGGTGCGTCGCAGAACGCACAGCCAACGAGGGTTTGCTGCATCACTCGCCCTCCCCGTCGGCGTCGCGGCCGGCCGTCCAGCCACGGTGGAAGACGGCCAGCTGTGTCATCGAGTCGAACGTGGTGCCGCTCGGCTCGTGAACCAGAACTTGGTCTTCAGGAACCGGAGTGACGACGTCCGCGTCGACGAGGTCGCTGACCAGGCGCTGGGCCGTCGTGTCGTCGATGTCCGCCGTGTCGACGCTGGTGGCGTCGCGGTCCTGGGCGAGCTGTTCTTTCTCGAACCGTTCGTAGTCGCGACTCGTGTCGTCGTGCGGATCGGGACCAGGCATGGTGAGTCACGCAGCGCACACTGTCGCGCGCTGCACGCCTTCCGGCGCCGATAAACAGTCAAGACGGACAGCTTCAGTCCGGTCTGGGGTCGCGATAGCCGATGACGGCGACGTCGTCGATGAACAGGACGCCCTTCATGAAGTCGAGCTTGGTCAGGCTATGCTGGTAGAGGTTATGCCGGCCGAGATAGTTCACCGGCACCACCAGACAGCCGAACTCGATCTTCGGCCGGCCGTCCTTCTGGGTGCGGTACCCCTTTTGGAACTTCAGGAGGTCGTCGCTGACGTTCTTCCGCTTGCTCTTCTCGACCTCGATGGCGATGCGGGCGTCGGCGTCGTAGAGGTCGACGCTGTAGTTAAACCCCTGATGCGACCAGAGCTTGCAGTTCGGGTTGTAGCCGCCGGTGGCGTCCCCTTCGTACTCGTACTGCGAGAGCCCGTCGGCGATCGCGGCATCGAACCCACCGACCTCTGTGTGTTTCGTCGAGCCGTCGAAGACGCTTGCTGGGACGGCCTCGACAGCCGACCGAATCGACGCCAACGAATCATCCGGAAACGCCTCGGACGAGGTTTGGGTACGGCGTTCGCTCAGTTTGGTGAGCTCCTCGACGACGACCATACTCGCTCTCGACGAATAGTGGCCCGATAAAACCCGTCGCGACGGCCATTCGAGCCGACCGGTCGCCAGGATTCACTCACTCGAGGAGTCGGGCGGTGGGTGGGGGCGAGGGAGTGGATCCAGCCCCAGCGTTAACCAACACTGTGCCGGTATCGGTTCCGCGTGTTGGTTAAGGCTGCTGCTACGGCGTTCGGAGCTCTCGAACTGGCTTCACGACGAAGGTGTCTGGCTCGCTGGCTGCTCTCTCACCTGCCCCCTCTGCCGGCGTTGAGGCCGACCGCGTGAGCTGGGTGATGAGCTCGTCGCGAACGGTTCGTCGAGGGACAGTGGTCTCGTGCCAGCCAAGCCGGTCGTCGAAGTGCCGTTTCTGGAACTGCTCGCCGACGTCGTCGGCAGCGACGTACTGCGTCCGCGTCGACCGCCCGAACTGGCGGGAGACGAAGACGGCGCCCACAGCCTCGTGTGTGAGCTCGACGAGGGCACACTCCACGAGGGCGACGACCGACGCGTGATCCCGGTCGGTCGGAACCGCCATCTCGAGGTCCGCCCACGGCGCCTCATCGTCGGAGGTAGTTCCTGCATGATCCGCTGCTCGTTCCCTGCTGCGTTGTTCCGAAGCCATCGTCTATCGGGGGCACGTGATGCGCCCCGCCACCCCCTCGCGGGGGCAACAGACACCACCGAAACGCACCCTGTCAACCAATGCGCTAAATCTGATAATTCCGTAATTCCGCTACCCCTGTGATGGGCCCCTCGGCCTGAGAGAGCCGGCGGCCTTCGCACACTGCATATCGCCTCTTTCTTTGGACGAAAACCGCGATATGCAAGACAATATGACGCCCTCAAATCGAAGAAGAACCCCGTCGGGCCGATTTGAGGCGGTAGAAGATACCTCGACGAGTTCCGGAGTAATGCCGTAATCTCAAAAATTGCTCGACGGCAGGGTAACGAAGGTGATTACGGCCGTATCTGGATAACTTGGAACCGTTGCTTCACCTGGACTGAACCTCTCAAAACCCTCCGACTCGGCACTTCGAATTGTGGAATATCCCCGATTCCCTCGATTTCGGCTGTGTCAGACGCTGACAATTGCTCGACGGGGTTATAGTGGATCTGTTTCTACTACCTAGGAAATTCTTATAATTCATCTGTTTTGATGGGTTTCAGCTGACGTGCTGAACACGGGGCGCGTATCTTGCTTGATGTTCCATCTGATTGTCGCTGGATAGACGGCTGTGCAAATACTTACAGTTAATAAACCTCGAGAACCACTCCCTGGAAAATGGCGGAATTATTTATATTCACACTTTTCGCCACCATTGTCGCCATCTACAGCGTTCTACCGCGTTATCGACAGCTCCGAGTTACCTATACACTCTGGAACAAACCTTTTGCAGCCCTTCTCACAGCTCTCGGACTGACCGTTCTAGCGAGCTACGCCGGAAGCATCTACTTACAGAACACCGACAATACCACACTTTGGAGCCTGACTACCTCTTACACACAATCCCCTATCGAAATCACTGCTCTCGAAATCGAATTCATCCAGTTAGCTGCGGCCATCACGATCATGGGCATATTCCTCGGAGTCTTCCTAAGCAAAAGCGTGCGTATTCGCAACGAACAAATGCTCTTATCCACACTTCGAGACCTCTACAACCGGGGCGAATACGCTACGCTCGTGGAAGTGCTTCGGGACAACTATACACCCCTTATCGACCACCCGAAGAAACCCACTCCACCGAGTGAACAACAATGGCGAGACATCGATATTACAGTCACACACACCCTTATCGAGACTGAAGAAGAAGCAGAAGAACTCGATGACTCTTCGCCTTTGATCAAATATGTAGAGGAAGATAACGCAGAGCAAACTGCTCGTGAGCGTGTACGAGACAGCTTTGAACTGAAGCGTCGGCAAGCAACATACTACCTCGCAGCGCTACGGTACCGGCTTGCAGACTCGGCAGAAGGCGCCTCCAGTTACACAGAAACTCTGCTGTTGGACCCTGAATTCGGCGCTAAACACCCAATTCTTGACCCTGGGCTCGGGATTGACATCATCTTAGACACCGACCTCGACGGGTTTCGGCGTCGAGACGTTACGCACCAGTACCTCACAACGCTCCTTCGAGAAGAAAACAGCTTGCTGTATCAAGAAATCTCGAATAATATGTCGATGGACGGGATCTACCGATATCGAGTTGATCCCGATAATCGGTTGTTGCATGCGTTGTTCTCGGATTGCTCTCGTGCTGAGGAATTAGATGCGTACAAGCCGGTCGGGGATACGGCCAAAGAGATGCTGCGCGATCAGGGAACGAAGGACTACGATAAGTACAACGCTCAGCGGTTGACATCCGTGAATCGCTCGAAGGACTACGTGTTTAACGACCCGCTCTTCATCGCCATCAGTTTCTTTGATATTATGGTGCGTGAGGCGTTCTACCAGCGAATTGACTGGCATATGTGGTTGTATTATTACGAATCGATGACGCGCCTAATGTGCGAGAACTACGAGAATACGGAGGAAACTGATCCAGATAGCGAATGGCCGAACGACTACTCCCGATTAATGTATGAGATGATCAGTAACATGGGAGATTTACTCCGGATTATGGAGCAGCTGGTTAAAAACGACGAGTATGATGTGAAGGATGAGGATGGTGACTTTGACGAATTCATAGCGCTAGAATCGTATCGGCGAGATCGAGGTGGAACCATTCCTAAGTCGGCAGTAGAGATTATGTTGTCGTGTCACCAAGAGATTCTGACGACTGAAGAGATTCCACACCAGTTCAAGAAGTATATCACGGAAATCCTATTCACGAGGTGTAGCGACTTGAGAGAGTATGAAGAGGGATCATTGCCGTGGAAGTATAGTGAGTTCATGTTACGGCGTCTGGAGGCGATGATTGAGGGGCGCTTTGGGCCGGAATATCACCGGGAGCTAGAGTTAGTGTACAACGATGGAGTTCGTCACGAAATTGTTGCAAAGGGGGCTACTGGTGGGTGGATTGTGGATGAATTGGACGAGCTGATCCAATCGTCATAAGTTGTTGCTGAGGGTAGTGTTTCTATCATCGACTGTATGATTATAGGACTATACCGGTGCGAAGCCAACGATAGACTGCTGCCATATCCCACTCTCTGAATCAGAATTGCTCAGTGGGGCCGGCGGACTCCTCCTCAACCTGCTCGTACATCTCATCCGGGAACGGGAGGCTGCCCCAGATCGAGTAGGGACACTGGTCCTGGCCGATACAGTAGCGCTGTAGATCGTCGTTATCGCAGTTCATCGGCAACGGCGTGTCGCCGTCGATCGTGTTCGAGAATTCGTAACGAACCTGGTACTCGGTCTCCTGCTCGTCGTACCACGGCCACCGGGAGAAGACGTCCTTGAGGTCCGCGACGATCTCGTCGAGGCTGCTGTCTTGGTAATGCGGCAGCCACATCACCATCCGCGCGAAGTTATAGAGGTCCTTCCGGACGGGCTTCTTCTCGTGTAGTCGCTCCTCCATATTCACCATACAGGGGAGTTCGAAGAGGTCCTCGATCTCTCGCACTTCGATCTGTTCGGCGCCGGTTCCGGCTCGCCCGATTCGGTACGTATTGACGCGCCCGTCGCGGTCGATCGTGACGGCCGAGTGGGACTCGTGGTCGGCCAGCGTCTTCGCGAGACTGCTCGGACTCGATATCCAGTCTGTTACTGAGGATTCCCAGTCATCCTCGGCATCGTACGCCGTAACCGCTCGATAGAGCTCTTTCGCCGTGTGGAACTCACCCTTTTGCGCCACGTCATTGGGCGCGTCACTCAGGGCCCGCCGGAGGACGCGAATCGTCCGTTCTCCACGGCCCCAGTTCCGCCAGATTCGCTCGTGATGGCCGGTCTCGAGGAAGCGGTCGATCCGCTCCGTAATCGCCGACTCGTTCGTGGTCAGCCACGATAGCTGGTCGTCGGAGAGTCCGTCTTCTTGCACCCGCAGGAGCTTCTTGAATGCCCGCTCAGCGTAGTCCCGATACTTGCTGTCGAAATCACCGACCGGGACGTACAGGTTGTTGTCCTTCACTCGCGTCAGTATCTCCCCGCCATCGTCACTCCCCGTCGATGACTCGCCCTCCGCTCGAACGAGACATTTGCGTGACGCCGCCGCCATCGGGATTTCGAGGTACAGGCCCTCCCCGAACTCCGGCATCTCTGTGATGCCCGTACAGACCCGACCCGGATGCGGGCCATCTTCACCGGGCTCCTTGCTGTACAGCACGTCGGCGATGTCCTGTTGGAGCGACCCATCGCCGTGGGCCCGAATGAGGGAGGCGAGATTGTTGACGTACAGCTCTCGGATGTCGTAGAGTACCTGAATGTTCCGTGGTGACGCGTGCTCGAACTTCGGGTTTTCTTTCACACAGATCGCACTCAGCGTCGCGAGCACGGCGAGCGTCCCCGGTTCGTCGACGAACGGCTCTTCGGCGGCGTCGACACGGACCTGCTCTTTGAACGCCGCCGTCCCGAACCGCTCGACGTCGTTCACGAGGTCCTCTGGTTGGTCCTCGCCGTCGACGACGTATCGGTTGTAGCCACGCGTAAACAGCTGGTTGATGCGGGTCTCACCGTACTCCAGCGGGAGTGCCGCAACCCGATACGCCATGTCCTCGTCGTCGGTGGGGGTACTCGGACTCATTCGTCGATCACCTCGGGTGTCGCCGACCGAACGTCGAACGCCGGACTCTCGATTGGTTGAACGATGCTACAGACGTCGGCGTGCAGCGAGTAGGGCAGGCGAGCGACACGCCGGCGGTCGGCCGTCACGACGGGATCGATCGGGATGTCGTACGTCTCTAGGAGGAGGTCGTTCAACACTTCGCGACTCTGCTCGTCGTATCGGTGCGCCGGGTCGGTATCCAGCAGGTAGACGTGGACACCCTGCCCGCTGTAGACGACCATCGTCTCCTCGGCGTCGAAATCGTCCTCGAAGATGTCGCGCACCTCGAACCCGTACTCGATGGCGCGGTCGACGTCTTCGAAGTCGTACGGATACCCCTCGGGAGCGGCGTCGAGGATACCCGCTGCGTCGAGGAGCGCATCGTCGTCCTGATCATCGACGGCCGCCGACACCATCTCGTCCGCTCGGTCTCGGGCGATCTCTTTCGCGTCGATGTCGACGAGGAGGACCCAGGGTCGTTCCCAGTGATCCAGCGCGTAGTAGACGGCGTCGGGACGTGGGTCCGGTTGTTCCAGCACCTCCGGATCAGCAAGCGCGAACTTGCTCCGCCCCAGCGGGTCGTTGCGAGCGGGGTGTCGAATGAAGTCGACGACGTCCTCGAAGTCGTTGAACTCGGATGTCGTTCGGTACCCCGACGGATCTGTCTGCCACGTATCCCGCCGGATGAAGTCCTTGGCCGGTACCTCGTCTTTGCGAACCGGGTGGGACTCTCGGAAGGCGATGGCGTACTGTTTCGGACCGTTCGCCGTGATGAATTCCGGCAGGTCGTCCAGATAGCGGGGGAACTCCTCGGCGTAGTAGGCGTAAATCTCCTCGCGGGTCGCCTGTCGCCAGGTCATTGGTTGAGTTCTTGGTCGAGATTTTTGAAGCCCCGAACGGTGGTCAGGCCCGCAGCATCGAACTCGTCGACAGCGTCTCTGATGGTCGCGAACGACCGTGCCGCCCGCCCGCTGACCCGCTCGCCGATCCGATCGGCGTCGGCAAGGCTATCCAGGACGTCGAGCGCCGTCTCGCGATTGTTGAAGGCCCAGATTGCGTCGGCGTCCACCGCGCTGAGTTTGTCGTAATCCTCGACCGGGGCGTGCCGGTTGTTACTCGCGAGCTCTGCTTCGCCGGCCCAGACAAGCTCGCCGTCCTCGTCGAAGCCGGCCACGTCCAGTACCGTGCCGTCTTCGGTTTCGTAGTACGGCCCCACGCGACCGACGTCGTCCCGCTGCTGGAGCCACAGCTCGAGGAGCCGGACGCCAACCTTATGCGGCGTTTTCTCGCCGAGATCGCCCGCTCCTGGCCCCGCCTTCAATTCTCTCCCGAGGAGGTCTCGACCGTCTGGGAGGACGGTGTAGTACTTGCGCCCCGCCGCGGAGTCCGCTTCCAGGAGGTCCTGTTCCGTGAGCCGCTCCACATGGAGGTCGTCGTATTCGTCCTGAAGCTGGCTCATCCTGTCCAGTAGCGTGTACTCGTCGTCCTCTCGGTTCATCACGTCGAGGACCCGATTCAGGAATCGGACGTCGTCACGGCTGAGCCCGCGTTGTTGGAGTTCGTCATCGGGGACGGGCACGCTACTTTCCTGAACGGGTGTTGCCCCGTTCTCCGGCCCCGCTGCTTGGTCAGCAGCTGACTCCTTGTCCGTCTCGGTGGCCTGCCCGAACAGGGGGCTTATCCCTGACTCGTCTGCATCTGGGTCGCTGTCCGTCTCGACCTGGGTGGTCGACGTCGACGCGTCCTCGGTCGTCGAGTCGCTGATGAACGCGGATTGCGTCGGGTCGGTCGCTGCATCGCCGTCGGCAGCCGAGCCCGTCGTCTCGGCCCCCGAACTCCCCCAGCCGGTCTCCTCCGGAGTAGTGTTCGACTCAGTCGGCTCTGTCAGCCCGTACTGGGCCTGTGTTCGCTCGACCATCCGTGGCCGGGACACGGACTCGAAATGGTCTTCCTGGGACTCTGTGAGCGGCTGGTCGCTTTCTGGATGGCCCGGCGCAATCGGGAGCGGCTTCAGCGAAAACGGCGGCGGCCCAGTCTCGCCGAACGACGGACTGGGGAGCTGTGCGATCCACTCGCCACTTGGGAGCGTATTGATACGGTTGCGGAGTTCGGTCGGGCTGAGGTCCTCGTGGGCAAGGGACTCCGCGAGGTCGCGCTCGATCGAGATATTGCCGATGAGCTTCGTCTTGATGTTGTTCAGTACCTCGTCGTAGGCCCGCTCGTTCCGGTTCCGCACCTGTTCAGGGAACTGCATCACGAGCCCCATACTCAGCCCGAACGATCGGCCCTGCGGCAGTAGTTGCTCGGAGACGAGCTTCGTCGACGCGACCGGCGCCGCCTCCTCGATGATGAGGTTCGTGAGCTTCTCATAGTCGGTCTGATCGTCGCGCCGGCGCACCTGCACGGCGTCCCAGAGGTTGCTCAACAGTAGGAGTGTGATCGCTCGTTGGGCCTCCGGCCGCAGGTCGCCGAGGTCGAAGATGATGGTGGCGTCTTCATCGAGGAACTCGCGGAAGTCGAAGCGGTTGTCGACATACTCGCCGGCGTCATTCTGCTTGGGGACGTGGCTGAAGATCCGCCGAAGATGCGCGTCCTCTTTGAGCTTGTCGAGGCGGTTCCCGACGGCGTCCATCGACACCTGGAACTGGTGGTTGTCCTTCGCGAAGTGGCGCGTCAGTGATTCCTCGATGTTCTGGTTGTCCGCCGAGACCGGGGGAATCGTCTGGTCGCGCTGCATCCGGAGCGCGGCGGCGAAGAGGTCGTCCAGCCCGAACACATCGCTCCCGTATTCCTCGTCGAACAGCGCCTTGATCAGGTAGCTCAGAATCTCGTTCGCGACGAACGCCTGGCCGTACTGCTCGCGACCCATAATCATCCGAAGGATGTCGTGGAAGTGGTCGACTTTGTCCTGAATCGCGTCCTCCCGGTTGCGACCTGCTTCGAGCGCGGGGCGGATGTCGAAGAACGAGAACGCGGGGATGGTCTCTGGGACGCGGAAGTGGTAGACGTCGTCGAGGCCACCAAACCGTTCGTAGTGGCAGCGCAGGTAGTTCTCACACATTCCGTCCCCCTTCGGGTCGACGAGGACGACGGGGCCACCCGTCGACTCGCGGAGCGAGAGGGCGTCGTTGATGATGGCCTTCGACTTCCCGCCACCAGTCGACGCGAACCGCCCGTAATGCGTCGGCAACAGGTCCGGCGGAATCCGAATGGGATCCGGCCGTGGCTCACCGTTCTCGTCGAGCGCGTAGCCGATTGCCATCCCGTCTTGGAACTGCTGGATTAGATCCGGATTCGGCCACGGGAGCGGGTTCCGACTCTGCTGTTCGGCCCTCGTTCCTCGCGTCCCTTCGACGGTCAACTGTTCGGAGGAGGGGACGAGAACGAAGTTCGCGAGCTCCGTCCCACAGAGGACCAGCTCGGGGCGGGTCTTCCCCCGGCCCGTCGTCAACTCGCGATTGAGGAGGCGCTGGAGAGCGGCCCGTGCCTTCTTCTCCTTGGTTTTCTCACGGAAGCCGCTGTCTCGGAGGCGTTGTCCCTCGACCTCGTAGAACGGACCATCAAGCGGGTCGAACACCGGGAGGAGCGAGTCCATCCGACCATCGAGGTCGTCGCGGATGGTGTCGGTGGGGACGCCGACGGCCCGGATGTTGACCGTGAACGACCGTTTGGCGTTCTTCGCGTCGATGTACTCGATGCGCTTCTCGACGGCCTCGCTGAGCTGCCGGTCGTCCTGGTCGCTCCGTTGCTCCTCGACCTCGAGCAACGACCCGACGACTTCCTGGAAGAACGTATCCCGGCCGTCGACGAGGTCCTCTTTCCGTACCTCCGAGTCGGACTGCCAGCTAGCACGCCGTTGGAAGACGACTTGGAACGCGGTCGGCGCTGTCGCCTCCATCAAGTGGTCGATCAGCGACGCCAGCGCCGCGCCGGGCTCGTCGACGGACGAGAGATCGCCGTTCGTTTCCTCCGCTGTGAACGGCGTCAGCGAGGTCATCCAGTCCTGCTTCCGCGACGCGGAGCCACACCACCGGACACCGAGCGGCGAGACAGCGTCTTGTGCCGGGCGAGCTAGAATCGTTCCCGTCGGTGTCATCGTCGGCTTCTCGATGGCCCGTCGCTCTTCCTCGTCGTCTGGAAGTGCATCGGGCGGCGCTAGTTCGAGGGCTGAGCCCCCGACAGTAACGTGATGATCGGGGACGCTCGTGGTTGCCGAACCGCCGTCGACAACGGGGTCTGCTTCGGCTGCCTCGGAATCCACTGATTCCTCGTCGATATCGTACTGTTCTGCCGGGTCAAACTCGTACTGCAGCCGCCCGGCCTCGTAGTGGTCGACGAATTCCTGCGGTGTGAACTCGACTGGCTGAATGAGCCGGGCGGCGACGTCGACGTCGACGCGCTCGATGTCGAACGTGGCCGGATAGATGGATCGGAGGCGCTTCTCAAGCGTATCGAGGTGGGCGTCGGCCCCGTAGAAGAACTCCACCGGGTCGTCGGGTCCATCACTGATTGCGATGAACTCGAATCGGGGTGGTGTCTCACTGTGGAGTGGGTTCAGCTTCGCCCCGAGGCCCGACGAGCCGGGCGTGGTCAGTTTGTGGAGGCTGTCGAGGACTCGGGGGATGCTCTCCGGGTCAAGCCGCTCGGATGTCGGCGTGACGCGCAGGTACTCAGCCATCGTTGGTGTCCTCCGTAGTCCCGCCGTCTGGCTCAGCTTCGACGGCGTCTGATTCCTCGTTCAGTTCGCTCGTTTCGTTCGTTCCGTTCGTTGCTCGGTGTTCGAGCTCTTCCTGGAACTCCTCCATCTCGGTATCGACGGCGTCGTCGCCGGCGCCGGGCAGCGAGGACCGGATCTGTGAGGTCGGGTCGAAGTCGATGACCTGCTTCTCCTTGGGCATCGCTTTGACCTGGATACCGCGCCACTCGCCGTCGACGCCCACGAGGGCCTCGGAGAAGCCGGCGTCCTCGTTGCCCGGCACGGCGTCCTGGACGAACCGCATCTGCGCGTAGTTCAGCCCGAACTCGTCGGCCCACTCCTCGTCCATCCCGTCGAGGCGGTGGAACTGCTTGACTGCACACTGATCCAGGATCGCCTCGGATTCGGCGTGCTCGAAGAACTCGTCGACCGTCTGCGTGACCAGCCGGATCGAGAGGTCGTGGTGGCGGTGGTGACGGAACACCGTTTCAAGAAACGCCAGGCTCGCGGCGTCCTGCATGATGTACCGCGCCTCGTCGATGTAGAACACGACCTCCTTCTCCGAGACTTTCGCCCGCTCGTAGACGAGCGAGATGAGCAACTGCATCGTCAGCGCCGTGCTGCTGTCGACGCTGCCCTCCTGCTGGGCGAGATCGAGGTAGATAACCTTCTCGTCCCGAATGTCGAAGTCGGACTCTTGGCCGAGGTTGGCGTGCCGACCGTCGTCCTCGAAGGGGCGGAGCTGGTCGAGTAGCCACGTCGCGTCTTCCTTGATCTTCCCCGCCTCCTCGTCGGACCGGACGACGAACTCCTCGGGGTCGTCAACCATGTCCTCGAAGACGTCCATCATATCCTGAATCGTCGGGCTCGGGTTGCCGTGCGTCGAGATGTCGTCGGTAATCCCGTTTCGCTTGTACGCCCGCTTGAGCCCGAGTTCGAGTGTTGTCCGGCGGTCGCCCAGCGAGATGCCGCGGAGGGCGAAGAAGTTGGTGAGGAAGCTCATCGCGTCGTCGAGCTTCTCGTTGAACGGGCTGGCGTCCTCGCCCATCGCCCGCTGGACGTGCTCGGGCGTCTCCCGAATCTCCAAGGGGTTCAGCCCGAGCGTCCCGCCGACAGTGATGCGTTTGGCGTCGAGCGCTTCCGCGACGCCGGCCCAGTTGTTCAACGGCTCAAGGATAATGCCGATACGGTCCTTGCTCTGCTCGATCGAGCGGATGAAGTTCTGCTTCGAACTGAACGACTTCCCCGAACCGGTGTCCCCAACGGTGAACATTGCGTACCCGTTGTCCCGGGCGAACGGGTCAATGACCACCGGGCTCTGGTTGTCCTTGTGAATCCCGAACTCGACGCCGCCCTCCTCGAGAATCGTCGCGTTGTGCGGTGAGGAGAGCAACGCCCCGACGGCGCCGCCGAGTGCGATCGACGTCCGCCCGAACTCGTTGTCGCCGATGGGCGCGGCGGACTGGAGGGCGAGATCCTGCCGACAGATCGCCGTCTTCGGTGTGAGGTTCGCCGGATCGTCGCGGAGCGCGCTCTTGACCTTCTGGACGGCATCCCGGAGGTCCTCCTTCTCGTCGGCTCGTACCGTGATGAACATCCCCTGGTCGAAGACGTTCGCGCCATTCTCGACGGCCTTGTACGTCGCTGCGGCCTCGTTGGCGCGTTCCTGTAGGTAGGCACTCCGGACACTCTGTTCGAGGTCAGCATCCACCTGGAGGTCGTCAGCGATATCCTGCAGTTCGTTCCGCGCCCGCTCCTGGTTCTTCGGCGAGATGTGGGCCGTCAAATCGAACTGCACGTCGGTCATCTCGAAGAGCTCGGAGAGGTAGCCGTCGTTGGGGTAGTCCGGGTAATCAGCGATGTACAGCGTCGTCGTCCACTGCTCGCCGACCCGTGCCGCGCGCGTCTCCCACTCGATCGTCGCCGGCGCCGTCACCGTCTTGTGTGACTCGGCGATGTCGTCGAGGAGCTGGCGTTCGGCCGCGCCCTGTTCGATGGTTTCCTCGTCGAGCAGGTCCGAGAACTCGACCTCTTCCTCGTCGTCTTCGGTGTACCAGTCCCAGAGGAATTTCCCGCCGATCCCGACCAGTACCGCGAGTAGGATGTAGAGAGCCGCACCTTCAGCTGAGGTTGGGTTCGTGAGCCACTCTGTGAGCTGGCCGACGGCTCCGCTGCCCGTCTGGAGGACGAGGTTACGCATCGTGGTCATCCTCCCGGCGCGAATGACCGATGATGGGTTGTTCGCGAACGACGCTCTCTGCGGCGTCGTACTCGTGTTCGCGGCCGTTCCAGAAGTCCATATTCAACACGAAGAGCTCGACCGTGCTGAGCCGACGTGCGGACCAGCCAGACGCCTGCTGGATGAACTCCGACCGCACGTCGTTGACTCGGCTATCCAGTTTCTCGAACATCTGTGCGCGGCGCTCGACGTCGGTGAGGTCCTCGCGGCGGGTGACGAACGGGTTGAACAGGAACCCGATGACGGGGAACTGCGTCAGCTTCTCGGCCGGTGTCCCCTCGTCTCGGAAGCGGTCATAGACCTCCAGCGGGGTGACTTGGACGCCGATGTAGTACCGCATCTGCTGGATACCCCGTTCGCGCATCTCCTTCGGCCGCGTCTCCCGATACTCCTCGAGGAGTTCCCGGAAGATCGGATTTTCTTTGACGTCCTCGTCGTTCAGGCGATCTTCGATGTTCTCGGTAATCTGTTCGACCGGGAACGAGCGGGTCGTCGCGTGAAGTTTGAGTTTCGAATCCAGTTCCTTGTTGGCGAACTCTTCGCCGGCGTCTTGGAGCTGTGCCCAGTCGTCGGACATCGCGAAATCCATGTTGCCGGGGTCGATCTCGATGAACGCCTCCATCGTGCCGTCCGCGCGCTGGATCGCGCCAGCGCCCGGCCACGCCCGTTCGATGTTCGTGAGGTCCTGCGTCCGCTCGTCGGGCTTGAACGGCGTGTAGTTCGCGAGCCCGCCCTCGTTGCGCTCTGTCTCGTTGGTACTACTGTCGGCCTCCTCCGGGGCGCTGAACGTGATCTGGGGGCGCTTGACGTAGCGATAGACGTCTTTCGTCCACGTCCACGCGTTGAGGTGGTCGGGCGAGACGTAGACGATCGCGACGCCGAACCCGAAGCCACCTGCGACGAACGGCAGGGCGAGTGATTCGATGCCGGTGAGGCCGGCGATGAACAGGCCGACGATCGGGAAGGCGATCAGGACGCCGACGTCGCCTTCCTCGATGTTGAGGTAGGGGATGCGACTCTCCTCACCGAACTGGTCCATGATGCGCCGTGCGGCTGCGTCTTCGTCGATGGACATGGATTGTTAGTAACCTCCAGGGTCGTTCTCGGTCCGTCGGTAGGACGGCGTCCCGCCGTCTTCGTCGCTGTTCGCGCCACGGGCTGCAGCTTTCTGCGCCACAGCGTGTCCCGCTGCGGCCTTCGGTCCCCATCGGGCCGCGGTCGTCGCGACGCCGGCGCCGCCGATGTAGGCTCCAGCGGCGACACCGCCGATGAGGGCCGCTCCTTTCGTCGCACCACCGAGAACCTTCGCCGTGAGTGGGGTCGCGTATTTGAACGTCTTCCACGTGACATAGAGCGCGACGAGAGGAAGTGAAGACGCGACGAGGTACTTGAGGAACGCTGTTCCCGGCGTCAACGTCCCTCCAGAGTAGAGTAGGTCGTATCCTTTGAGGACTATCGCCGCAGGCAGGGGTAGGATGGCCAATGGGACGAACCGTTTGCTGAACCCCATCGCGACATCAGAGAGGACAGGAATGTTGCCATAGGCGACGGCGAACGCGATGGGCATCCCGTACAGGTAGACGTAGAGGAGAATCTGCCGGATGTAGAACAGCGCCTCCAGTGCCCACATCGAAATTCCTCCGATAAGAGCAAAGAGGAGACCAAGACCGGGGTTGGTAATCGACCCCGTTATGAACTGCAACATAGCAGAGCCCAGCGAGGACAGCTCCGGCATCAGGGCAATCGTGAACCCATCAACAAGGTAGAGCGCGAGCGCTCCAATCCAGTACCAGGTAATAATCAGAAAGGCTCCGACCCAGGCAGTCTTCTTGGTCTTCCGAGCCTCGTACGCACTCCCGATATTGAAGATGCGGATAGTGTGTCGTCCCTGAACGCTCATCACAAGTAGCAGCAGAGAAATCAACATGATCTCGCCGCCGATGAGCCCTTCTTGGATTGCTGGCCAAGGGGCGTTACTTGGTTCTCCGAAAATGAACGTCCCGTCAGTCTGGGGAGTCGGAGTGCCAAACATCTCTTCGGTCAGCGTCTGATACCCCGACCGAAGCCCGTCCATGAACAGACCGATGAACCAATCGACGACGTCTTTGAAGCCCTCGAGAACGACGTCTATCAGGTCCACCATCGTTAGGCCTCCGTGATTGAAACCTCGCAGTCACTCATCTCCGTGGATCCGGAGTACTGTACATCGAAGGATTCCGACACCTGGTCGCCGCTAACCTGGGTTCGGACTGTGACAGTGAACTGGCCGCTGTTCCCGTCCGGGGAGCACCCCATTCCCTCCTCAGATTCGGACCCAAACGGGAACGAACCACTGAACAAGTCGGTAGTTTCTCCCGGCGAGATCACCACCTGCTCGGTTTCATACATCCCGCTACCTCGGGGATCTTCAACCGGGTTTGGAACATCACCGGAGAAAATTAACTCAACAACCGCTTCTGGTCCGCTTCCGGTGTTTTCGACGGTGACGTACGCTTCCCCGTTCTTTAGCCGATCCGTCTCGGTATCTCCGTAGACTTCGTCCCACGGCTTCTCAGGGTTATTCCGGTAAAGACCGACCTCTTGAATTCCAATTTCCGGCTGAATCAGTGAGGAACTCTCAGCTAGCGTTTCTTCACCGCTGAGAGCCACAACAGTATATTCTCCAGGCTCGTAAGAAGTTCCGATCTCGAAAGAGACCTGCTGTGACCCAGCAGCGGTTTCTCGCTGACCGAACAGTTCCCCATTCGGCTGGACGAGGTTGATCTGGTCGACTTCCTCCTCTGAGGAGTATTCAACGACGAGTTCTGTCCCCTCTACAGTGACTTGCTGGATGACTCCTCCTTCATCAGACGGTGTTGAGTTCCCGTTACCCGGGGAATCGCCGTTGTTGAGGCATCCGGCCATGCTCACGAGAGAGGCGCCGGCGACTGTTCGGAGGGCGGTCCGTCTACTGAGGTGGGGATTGTCCTGAGTCATGGTTTCTGTCCGAAGATGTCTTCTGGGCCGAGCATTCGCAAGAGGCGCTTGCCAGCGTAGAACATCACGAAGAACGGCAGGAGCTGCCAGCCGACCTCGAACACCAGCGCAAACCAGCCGTCGATCGTCCCAGTGGGTGCCAGCGGGCCGTCGCGGTATCGCTCACGTACGCCGGGTCGTGACCGAGCCACGAGCCCGGATGGTACCGAGCCGTGTAGATGCCCGGTTCGTCGATGGTCACGATCGCCACCCCCGAGGCGTTGGTCTCGACGCGCTGATCCGCGACCGTGATGTACCCGTTCCGGGTGGTGCCGCCGATTGGATACTGACGGCTATCGTCGAGCGCAATCGGCGCACCAGTTTGATTGTCCCGCAGTTCGACCCTGAGCGTGGCTTGCGACTGATTCTGTTGGATGACCTCGACAGTGAGATTACTGCGGCGGAGCTGTCGCTCGGAGCCGGCGTCCGGCTCGACGATTGACGCATTCACTCCCCGGACGATTCCCCCAACGTGCAGCGCCTCTCGATCGACGTTCTCGGCTCGAACAGCGACGCCGTACGTCGTCGTGTACGACTGGTTGACGATGTCGATATTGATGTTCTCACCAATGGTCCCGACCGGAGACGGACGGTCAGTTCCCCAGGTCTCGATGAGTTCCGGCCCGTCTCGAACCGGCTCGGCACGCGGCCCGATCCGCGAGGGATAGGCGTGGACGTACACCGGAATCGCGTCTGACTCGACGGTGGCGCTATCCGTGCGGTTCGACCGAACGAGCGTGTCCCAGTTGGTGTTCCGAGCGGTGTAGAACCGCCAGATGCCACGGACCCGTGCCTCACCATCCTCCGTGAGCGTGTACCCCTGCCACGGCCGCGACTGGAAGATGGCCACGCCGGCATCGCCGTTTGGATACTCGGCGTAGTAGGGGTACGCCGAGAGGTCGTAGATCTCGACGGCGATTGAATCGGAGACGTTCCGTGTTTCCGTCCGATAGGTAACGTCGACGTCCGTCTGGTCACCCAGGTCGGTTCTGACGGTCTTCTTCAGCCGGACGCTAATCTCCGCTTCCAGCGTGAGATTCGCACTCCAGTCGTCCTCGATCTGGTAGTCGAGGGCAGGCGTATGGGCCCCGTCACGCTCGGCGATGGTCTCGCCGTTCTTCTTCAACCGGACTTCTTCGATCTCGTGCTCCGTGAGCGACCACGAGATAGTCGTGTTGCCGGAGGAACTCCCGTTGGGGACGCGAACGCGGTAATCAACGAACCCGCGCATCGTCCCATTCGGTGCGATGTACAGTGGGGTTTCACCGGACTCGAGGTGTCCACGAGTAGAGGGCTGGACCGCGAAGATCGTCGCGTGAGCATCCTCGATGAAGACGCCGTCCTCGAGGTCTGCATGCGGTGGATGTACGGACGTATCTGGGCCGCCGGCGTCGAGGTCCTCGAAGTCGTTCCGCGTCCACGTCGCCGCTGTCGCGGGCGGCCGTTTGAACGTAATGTCCGTCCCGTTCGCGACTTGATGGACAGCGGAGCGGTCCTCGCCGTAGCGCTGGCGGTACTCCTCTTGAGTGATGTAGTTGTCCGCATCACGTGACCACAGCGCTGCCGACTCGTTTTCCGTGAGCCCGTTCCCCTCCGTACCTGGTCGTGGCGGGTCAGCGGCGACGATACCCGTGACTAGGCTCGTCACGAGCAAGCCGGCCATGAGCACGGAGAGCTCTCGATGGTTCATGGGGCTCGCAACGGGGACTGTGGGGTGGTTACCAGGGGACGAGGTCGACGCACTGCGCCAGCGGGAGGCCCATCATCGACCCGGCGACGGTGTACAGCGGGCCGAGGACGACGAGGACGACCGCGGACTTCATCGCCGACCGTTTGTGGCGCTTGAGGCCCTTCTTTTGCTCGGGATTGAGGGTGAACATCTCGATGAGGGAGTCAGCCTGCCAGACGATGGCGAGGCCGACGATCCCCAGCGCGGTGGTCAGCTGGAAGAACCCCTCAATCATACTCGGGAGGTTGTCTGCGCTACAGACCGCGTTACTCTGGGCGGCGACCGGCTGGACAGCGAACAGGCTCAGGAGGACGACAGTGAGCGCTGCCTGTCGAGGGATCTTCCCGGTCAGCGGTGACTGGTTTTCGACGCTACGCTCAGGGTCGGAGGGAGTCTGGTCCTGTGACATAGCGGGCTAATCATCGGTGGCGTCTCCAGCCGTTGGCTGGCTTTGCTGCTCTTCGACGAGCGACTGGAGGTCGTCGAATCGGTTGGTGTCCTCTGCGATCTCTTCGAGTGTGTAGCCCTGCTCGCGGGCCCGTTCGAGGAGGTCGCGGAGTTCATCGGGGTCAACACCGCGGACTTCCATTTCCTCGCGGAGGGCGCGGCGATAGAGGGCGGAGGCGTTGATGTGGTCGTTCCACATCAGGTACAGGTCATCGATGTCTTCGATGGTGACTGACCTCGTAATCATACATGCGGGTATGGGTATGCACCGGCTCAGTCCCGGTACATATGGGCGCGGTAGTTGGATGATACCTAAATGCTTTCTGGCTATCAAGTGGTGCAAGTTTGTCGAGTAAATTATAACCAAATTACTTGTTGCCCTCGTAGAAAAAGGACTTAACCAACAGAGGGGGAGACGCGATAAGGAGATCGTTGGTTAAAGTCGAGAACTAGCTCGCTTACTCGAGCTCCACAACTTCGCCGCTTCCCTCGTCGAGGATCTCTCGAACTTCGGTCAAGAGTTCCTCCCCTTCCTCATGGAGGGCTGTACCTTCATCGAGGTCGCATTCGTCCGCGTCGAGCTGTTCAATGATCTCCTCGACGCGACTCAGTCGATCGTGGATTTCGGAGTCGTTTGCCACGGTTAGATCACCCCCAGCCAAAGTCCGGTGATGACCAACAACAGCAACAGCAGCACTACGATGGCGACCTTGTAGTAAATCGGTGGGAGGCCCTCGGGTGCGGTCGCTTCATCGACTGCTTCGGCGAGCTCCTGTTCGTGTTCGTGGTCCTGCTGGAAGGTCTCGTACGCGGCGTCGAGCTGTTGCTCCAGCGGCTCGATCTCGCCCGCAAGGAACTCTTGGCGGGAGTTCACGATATACTCGCCCGCGGCGGTCGGGGTGATCGTCGCGACGTCCGCCACCTGATCCGCGATGAGTCGGTCATCAGTGTGTCCAATGGCGGTGACTACCGGGGTATTGGCGGTGAAGATCGCCTCCGCGACTCGCTCAGTGTTGAACGCTTGGAGGTTCGAATCGCTCCCCCCGCCGCGACCGACGATGATGGCGTCGACGTCCTCCGAGCGGTCGAGATGGTGAATGCCGTTCGCGATGGACGTCGGCGCGTTCGACCCCTGGACGGTTGCGTCCTTCACCAGGATGTCAACGGTGGGGTCCTGTCCGTGGATCGCGTTCTGGATGTCGTACCGGGCGTCGCCCCGAAGCGAGGTCACGACACCGACCCGCTCCGGGAACGCCGGCGGTCGCTGTTTCTGCTCGTCGTCGAACCAGCCACGCTCTTCGAGTTCGCTTCGCAGTCGCTCGACGGCAGCCGCTTGGTCGCCGTCGCCGACGACGATCACTTCCCACGGTTTGAGGTCGATTTTCCCACCTTCGACCCAGTAGTCGATATCGCCCTCGAGGATGACTTCGGTCCCGTCCTCGAGGTCGGCATCCATCTCCCGGTAACGGTTTGCCCAGATCATACAGGGGAGTTCGGCGTCGCCGTCGGTCAGCGTGAAGTAGAGCGCCGTACTGTTTTTGTGGAGGTCAGTGACCTCCCCGATACAGCGGACGCCGTTGAGGGCAGGCGTGTCCTGGACGACCGACGCGATCCGGTCGTTCAGCTGTGACACGCTAAGGACATCTCCTGCATCGGGCTCGGCTGCCTGCCGTTCAGCATCCGGTGCGTCCGCCATACACGTCTACTAACTTTTGAACAAGATCCTCAAAAAGCTATCTTCGTGCTGAGTATACCACCTCACCAAGGGAATCGTAGTAGGGAACGACCCAGATATCAACAGATCATCTCGCTTGTGCAGCGTAGAACTACCCCGTTAGCTCCCCGTCGTCGAGTTCTTCATTTGCGACCTCGATTAGTTTCTGCAGTCTGTCGTTGAACTCGTCCTCGAACTCCGTATGTAGTGCGTCATCGTACATCCGAAGAGTTCGCCCCAGCCCAATCGCAGCAAGCCATTCTTGGAACTGGTTGTTGTTCATATCATCGACCGATTTACTCAATGCAGCCGTGTTCGAACCAGTCGCCCAGAGCTGAAGAAGATCGAGATCGTTGACCATTGCCAGACGAGCGAAATCCGCAAATGCAGCGCTCACCTCTTGCGACAGCTGTGTGTAGGAGACAGAATCTCGGTCAAGTTCCTGTTCTCCGCCTAGTAGTTCATTGACGTACGAGAGCGAACGCAGTGACAGGAATCCATCTCTCTCGACCGCCATTGGTGGATCGCTCTCCGACCCTGCAATCTCAGACAGTGCTTGGCCACAGGATCCGCAGTAGTGGTGAACCGCCTTGACTTGGCACCCACAATTCGGGCAGTAGGGCATACTGTGAGCTACGAGTCAGAGGTACTGAGATTTTACCGGTACAGAATCCATTTCGGTCTGGTCCAGCAACTCAGTCACCTGTACTAGAACACCCCTATTATTCTATATTGATAAATAAAATGTAGAAGGTGCTGAGAGAATACTGGAATACTCGACGATTCATCTGATGCAATTCCTCGCTTCGCGACTACGCTGTCAACTGCATCAAGTTGGTGTTCGTTTTGGATGATCGGACCGATAGTGACCAATCAATCCCAGCGTACTGACTATCGGGAAAGAAGCGGTTTCGAAGTGCTACAATTCAGTTAGATCGCCAGTCTGTGACCAAGACGTCGACTCGTATAGCTCAGCGACGGGAACCGAGGTGGAGAGTGACTGCTTTGAGCTAATTCGAACCGACCACGTTGTTGGGCTACCCAGATTTGGCACTTCGACTTCGTATAGGTAAGCAACGTCCTGAGGCACCGAATCACGCGAGTCGAGAACTCCCAACCCAAGGAGTCCGCGTGGCTGATCGAGGTCCGTGAGCCAATCCAGCGAACTCATATCGTCCTCCTTCGTGCAGTTGTCAGCGGCATCGGCCAGTTGCTGGAATTGTTCGAGAGTGATGAACTGGGCAGCAGCATAGGTGGGTCCACGGACACATCCTGTTGCAATTAGAATTACGCGTAGTGTCTGTAGACGTTTGATCACGCGCTCCGGAGATCCATCATAGTGCTTGTACACCTGTGCGACCTGACCGTGATCCGGACTTTTGAACCGGATCAGACAGTTTGTTGACATCGAATCGAGTAACGATGACCGGTTTTACGCACCGGCACCCATTCACGGTGCCAACAAACACAACCACCGCGGCGCGAGGAACTACACAACAAGTGTTTTTTGACGACGGCAGTGGAATTCCTCTGTATGCCAGCCGGGGATCCGTCGGGAAGCGAAGAAGAACAAGAGGCCAGCGGTGCTGACCTCGGTGACATTCTGGAAACGATCGCCGGTGATGTTCATAATCGGATGAGCGAGGGAGACGTCGAAGACGCGTTCATCGATCGTGGGTTCTTTGATGCGCTTGGTTTCGAACAACACGGTGGTGACATCCAGAAAGAACGACGACTCGAGGACGGAACGCGGCCTGATATAACGACCCTGCGAGATAGTAGTGCCGTCGTTGCAGTCTACGAATTCAAGTCACCGACTGAGTCGCTGAATGACCACACCTCCCAACTGGAAGGGTATGTATCCACGCTCAAGGCGGAGTATGGAGTGCTCACGAACGGTCGAAGCATCCGCCTGTACGAGCGAGATGGTGAAGGAATGGAACGAGTCGTCGATTTCGGGATGGGCGACGCATCCGGTGTCGATTATCTCGATACTGTCGCCGATGCGCTCGACAAAGGAGAGTGGTCGTTAGGGTCGACAGCCCACGTCGAGGAGTACCGGGAATGGATCGCGACGAACCAGCTGGGACTCGAGTCAGAGATTGCTCAAACATTCTTCTTCGATACTTTTCGATTCGATCGGCAGGGGTCATTCGGTGAACTAGTCGAGGCAACGATGGCGCTGTTAGCGGAACTTCGCGATGAGCAAGATCAATCGTTCGTTCGCGGCGCGTTCAAATTCTGGCGACAGAGCTACGCCGATATACCCAGCAAAAAGAACGTCCCACGGGCTTGGTACCCGTATGTCGTTCCTGACGGTGAAAACGAGATTCAGGACAACATCAGCCAGGATTTGCTTGCTGATTTCATGTTCTCACTGGAGACAGGATTCGCTCTCCTCTCACGGCTCTTTCTTGCCAAGGCTTGTGACGACTACGGCTTCTTTGAGAACGATCCGTTGCGTGGTCGACTTGACAGCCTCGGTGATCGGTCGGATAGTATTGACCCTGCTGAGTACCCTTCGCTCATCGATTCGGTGTTCGGTCAGCTTCGGAATGAGCTGATCGAGAGTCTCTTTGAGGACGATCTGTTTGTCTGGTGGACTGACGGCTATCGGGACACGATCGCCGAGTCGGAGCATGCTGCGCGTTTCGGCGATCTTAGCGGGGCGACCGACGTCGACCCGTCAGTTGAAGCCGTTCGCGACTCGTTCAGCAAGGCTCTCGGAGAACTGTTCTTTGCGGTCCTGAAGTTCGACTTCTCAGAGGTCGATAATGTTGACCTTCTCGGCGGGCTATATCAACGATATTTCGATGCCGACACTCGGAAAGCCCTCGGTGAGTTCTACACGCCGTCAGAACTCGTCGATTTGATTTTGGATCGGGTCGGCTACCAGCAGGGAGTTGGCCGCAAACGACTGATCGATCCCTCCTGTGGGTCGGGGACATTTCTTACGGAGGCGTTACAGCGACATCTCGACGATATCGAACGCCGCTCGGCTGACCCTGACTGGGCGGAAGAACTCCGTTCGCTCTGCCTTGAACCCCGAATCGTGGGGATCGATATTCACCCCTTTGCGGTGCTGATGGCACAGATCAGCTTCACGCTCACTATCCTCCCACAATATCGCGAGGCAAAACACAAGAATCCCGAATTCACGCTGCGGCGACTACCCATCTTTCGGGCAGACACGCTCGAAAACGAGGTAAGTGGACCTGGAGCGGACATCGATGGTGAGGGGCAGCAAACGTTCAACACGATCCAGGAAGACAGTACGGACGTCAGAGTACCGATCGACCTGCCGCTTACAGCCGACAGCGAGGCAGGCGAAAATGGTGATGACTTCCTCACTCGTGAGCTGACCCTTCCGACCTACGACGCCTTGAAAGAACGAGGCGGGGCGACAGTCGGCGTCGTCAACTACGGTGATTACTTCCGCGTGCTTCAGGCGATGCTCGACGTTACTCGAGCCCACGTCGATGCACCCACGCCAGGGGGAACGCTCACGGAATACGACGCGACTATCGCCTCACTCGATCGGGCGCTGGAGCAGTATCTCGATCATGCGGCCGGTCCCTTGTCGTCGTTCCTCGAATCGTACGTTGAGGAACTCCTCGAACTGGTGGCTGAACTACAGTCTGATCACGGTGACGGTCGGTTATTCAAGATGTTCGAGGACGTCACTCTTGGGATCGTTGTGAAGAACTATCTCGAATATGATTACGTCGTTGCGAATCCTCCGTATGTCGAGAGCGGTAAAATCCCTGCAGAGGACAAGGACACATACGAGCAGGTCTATTCAGAAACGTACCCAGACCGAAAGACGGACCTCTACTGTCCGTTCTACCAGCGCGGTGTCGACTGGCTCAAGCCGGACGGCACACTCGGATACATTACTCCAAACCAATTTATGGTCGCCCGGTACGGTCGTGGGGTCCGATCGTACCTCACCCAACAAACGGAACTGCAGGACCTCTTCGATTTCCGTGACGCTGGCGTCTTCCAGGATGCGACGAATTATCCAGCGATCGTCGTCGCTTCGAAACTCGCGGAGGGGCACGGAGCGCCTAAAAATGAGATAAACTGCGTTCGCGTCAAGGGCCGTGACGAGGAGGATACGGAGGTTGCGGCTGGTCAAGACAGTAACGAGGACGGGCTCGACATCGACCAATGGGTGGACACGCGCCATCAGTCTGAGGAAGAGGGAACGTCACTCGATATGGATCTGGATACCGCTGTTGTCTCCGAGATCCGCGATCACTGTGAGGACTCCGGACGCTACACACATATTGACACCTTCCCGTTTACACAAGGTGATCTCCGGGAGGAGTTCTGGGCACCGATGCCGGCCGATGAATGGGCTCTGTTCCAGCATTTAGAAGATCAGCGAGACACCCGGTTATCTGGGTTGATCGATCTCCATGCAGGGACCCAGACCGGTATGAACGACGTGTATCTCGTCGTCCCAACTGAAGGATATCGTATCGATGCCGATGAGACTGGAGGAACCGTTGAGGTCGTACCAAAGGGCCTGGACGAACCCGTCGAGATCGACAGGGCATTGCTCCGACCATGGCTCCAAGGTGAGGATGTGACTCGCTGGCGATCGGACTGGTCTGGTGAACACGTTATTTTCCCATACGAGCGGACCCAAGGGGACGGAGGCATCGCTTACGATGCTATTGCCCCGGAAACGATGGAAGATGCGTACGAAGCCACGATGGAATACTTCGAGCGATTCGAGGAAGACCTCAAAGGGAGAGAGGGTGGGAAAATGGAGGATGAGGAATGTTGGTACGAGTTTACCGCACCGAAGAGCCACAAAGAACACTCCGAACCCAAACTGATCTGTGCGGAGACTGCTGACGAAACCCGATTTATGATCGATGAAGACGGGACATGGCTATTCAAAGCTGCTTACGGTGCTCCGTATCCACCTGAGTATGCAGACCGTCGGGCGTATCTCTCCGCGTTCCTCAATTCGACGGTTTTCGATTATTACCTGAAGCATGTCACTTCGCTCAAATCGGGTGGCTATTACAAGTATACAACCCAGTACGTCGGCCGCATTCCGATCATTACCGACCCCGGCACACAGAAAGGGCGTTTTGAGGACCTCGTCGAGCAGATACTCGAACTACGCGACATTGAGCTTCGGACACAGCGGTTCCCGGAGGCATATCTGGACGCTGTAGACGGAGAGCAACGGATCTTGACGCACGAGTGGGACGAGAGTCACTCTCCTGTGTCTAAGGCCAATTATGATGAGGACCTTGAGGGGCCGATAGTCGACGCCGAGGGAGAACAAATCGTCGACGACTGGATCCGTGAAAGTGAGGCGAACGCAGCGTACGTCGCCGCTGCAATGATGAATCGATCTGTAAAGGCGGGTGACGTAACACGAATCGTCTACCCTGATAGCGACGCGACGGTCAAGGAGATGCTGGCTGCCTGGCGGACAGACCGGAAGAATGTCAAAGACATTGATGCCAAGATCGAGGAGTTAGAGACGGAACTCAACGATCTCATTTACTCGCTGTTCGGATTGGATGAGGAAGACGAGTACCGCGAGACACTCGAACAGTTCCTCGAAGCGTTTTAGCTTTCAGGACCAAGTTCCGTTGTCTCGGCAACCTTCGTGAGAGTCTCCTGGATGGTCGTGCGGATCTCACCGATCTCTTCAGGGGTGATTTTAGTTCGCTCTACCTGATCAGCATCGGTGAAGTAGAGCAGTGCGTGGATATCCCGTTCCCGCGGGTCCTGCTGTGCAAGGGCAACAGCGTACGCTCGTAGCTGTGGCCAGTAGCGCTCTGCGATCTCAGTAGGCGCTCTCGCTGAGGTATCACTCGTTTTGAAATCGAGGATGTAATATGCATCGTCAGTGACGGCGAGGTGATCGATATATCCGATTACCGCTCCGACATCCAACGAGGCCCTGACGAACAGCTCGTTGTACGTGAGTGGGTTCTGCAGCTCGCGGTGAAGCGTTTGGACGGCCGCAAGCCCCCGTCGGCTATGGGTGATAATCTCATCTCGGTTCGCTCGTGTCGGGTCGATATCATGCATTTCGAACGCTTCATTAATGATATCACCCCACTCTGATTCAGGCCGGTCAAGTTCACAGATCCGGTGGACAGCGTCTCCAAACGCGGCAGCGAGACCATCCTCACCGCTGTCCGTATCCGCATCTTCCTCGGTTTCTTCAGCATTAGTTACACTCCCATCATCAGTCGAATAGGACACAGGCTCAGTCGCTGACTGGTCGTCCGCGTTTTCAGCGGCGAGTGAAGTCGGATCGGGCTCACCAGGATCGAAGCTCACGCCCGTGTCGTCAGCATACCCGGTGACGATCTTTGCGTAGTTCGTCGCAGAGAGTTGCACTGGCCGTGAACGTCGCTCGGGGGAGAGGGTATCGATCGACGGCGCTGTCTCCGGTGTTGTATCGTCCGTTCCGCTCCACTCCGCTGGCGACGGGGGGAGCCGGATCTGGTAGTCGCTCGTCGATAGTTCGCCGTCGAGCGAGTCAGCCACGAGTAGCTCACTCAGGTCAACCCCTTCAAACAAGGCAGACTCAACAAAGTCACGCCAGCTGGAGGCGTCAGCCGGATTGCTACCCTTCGGATAGACGTCGTCTTCTACAACAGTCAAGCTGTTTGTCCCACTGAGAATGACGTGATCCCGTGCCCTAGTGAGTGCCACATAGAGGAGTCGCTTCTGCTCGGCACGATCCTCTCGCTGATGGCGAGCCTTTAGCCGATCGCGAACAAGCGTATCCTTCATAACAAACGGGTCGGTCTGTGTCGGCGCTTTCAGACCCAGGAACGGAACATCGTAGATCTCGTCGAGGTAGACCTTCCCGTACTCATCGACGTTCGCTCGTTGATTGAATCCAGTGTTTAGCTCCGGTACGACGACGATTCGCGACTCTAAGCCCTTGGCTGAGTGGACTGTCCTGATTTCTACACCCTCCGTTTCGGTGTGTATAGTCGCCTCGGGAGTACGTTTAGCCAATGTTTGCTGCCGGTCGATGCGATCCAGCAAACCACTTATCGTGAGTGCACGCTGATCCTCCCAGTTTCGGAACTGCTCGCGGAGCTTTTCGACGTTGACGACCGCCTGTTGTGAGCGATCGTCTGCGCTGATGCTTGCGAGGTAACCGGTCTCGTCGATCACGCGGGTAAGCAGAGAACTCCACATCGTGATGCCTGTTTGCTCCCCCGAGCTGGCATCGAGACCGGCAGCGGCTCGCCAATCTGTGAGGAGTTCGTATGCGTCCGCGAGATTCCCATCCGCATCCTGAAGGCCTGCCCACAGCGAGTCGCTGTCCCTATTCCCTGCCGCGAGCGAGCGTGCCAGTCGATCATCAGTGACCCCGAAAAGCGGTGATCGGAGTACTCCATAGAGGGCAATATCGTTAGTTGGATCTTCGAGTACTCGAAGTAGATTCACCAAGGCCGTAACCTCGGGGCTATCGTAGAATCCCATCCCGGAGACGACGGTATAGGGAATCTCGGCTTCATCAAAGGCGCGCTCGTAGAACTCTAGTCGGGTCCGAGCCCGGAGTAAGACTGTCACGTCACGGGGTTCGGCATCGCGGTATTCATCGGTCTCCTCATCGTAAACTTGTGGTGGGTCCGCAAACAGCTGTGAGAGACGTGCTGCGAGAGCGCTCGCTTCGCGATGGGCGGTATTAATGAACTGATCTTGTTCCAGTGGATTATCGGCGTCAAGCAGTCCGTTTCCGGATGACTCTGGAACGAGAAGATATTCACAGAGTCCATCAATATCTGTTCCCTCTCGTCGTTCAGCAGTGAGACGTTGTGGCTCGGCTTCATACGGCTGCCGCTCGTCACTTTCCGGTTCGAAAACCATCTCGAAGAGATCATTAATGAATGACAACGTCGGCTCGACGGTCCGGAAACTACCACTCAGGGGCAATTCCGCAGACACGCCCTCTGGGTTTGCCGCGGAGAGCCGATGCCGCGCTTCACTGAACGCGGTCACATCGGCGCCACGGAAGCGATAGATACTCTGTTTTTCATCACCCACGAGGAAGACGTTCTGCGAATCGAACTCGCGCGGATCGGTCCCCGTTAATGCACGGACTAGGCGCCACTGACGTGGGTCGGTGTCCTGAACCTCATCGACCATGACGTAGTCGAACTGTTCCTGTATCGCGGTCCGTGCGGCATCGTGATTTTTCAGGAACGAGATTGTCCTTCCGATGAGGTCCGTATAATCGAGAGCGTTGCGGTCAGCTTTGACCTCATCGTACGCGGTTTCGAGTTTGTCGTATACTCGTGCGAGCGCGAGAACGTAGTAACTGCTGTTGCGCTCCGTCGAGAGATCTTCGACGATTGTCAGCGTCTCCGGTTCGATCGTCTCAAGGATCGTGTCGATCGCAGCCCGCAACTCCTCCTGCTCGGCCTCAAAGTCATCCCAACCGTTCGAGCTCGCACCATAGATGCGGTAATCTTGACTGTACCGGTCGCCGTCGCCGGTTGTCAGTGCGTTTGCGATGGTATTCACTGCCGTCTGTCGGGAGCGTGTCGTCGCTTCTTCATCGAGGGCACCCGTACGTTGGAGAGTCTCATCGATCGTCTCGAGCTTCTCCATCGCATCGTCGCCATCATCGATCGCCAACTCACGTGTGTGGATATCTCGGAGTGTTTCAAGCGCGTCGACGAACATTGGATCGGCGAACCATGATTCAACCAACTCACCGTCGATCGGTATGAACTGCTCCCAGGCGACATCGAGATACTCGTTTGGGCTCTTGTCTTTCCAGTGGGTTGCCCAACGCGTGCTTTCGGGACGGGAATCGAGCAGACCGACTAAGACTTCCTCAAGTGAATCGCGGGACCACAGTCTCGCTAAGAGGTTGAGGCCGTGTTCATCTTCGTGCTGATCGATGAACTGCGTAACAACATCGCGCTGGAGGCGTGCGGCATCCGTTTCATCGAGCGTTGTGAAATTGGGATCGACAGGGGCCTCGACAGCATGCTCAGTTAGCAGCCGGCTACAGAACGCGTGAATCGTGTGAATATAGCCGTTTTCGAGTTCATCGCGGATTTCGCGCCAGTCGTCATAAGGGGTCTGTGAGTCGGCCGCTGTCAGTTCTTGGTCGACCGCAGCACGGATTCGCTCGCGCATCTCGTTCGCGGCGTCTTTTGTGAATGTGATCGTCACGATGTTCTCCGGCGTAACGGCACCGGGATCAAGCATCGTAAGGTACCGCTCGGTAAGTGTCGTGGTCTTGCCTGTACCAGCACCAGCGGTCACCGCGATATTGCGTGACAGATCAAGCGCGGCCTCCTGCTCGTCAGTGAGCTGGATCACGTCGTCGGCCTCAGAAGAGTCATCTTCCGACCCACTCATGCATCACTACCCCCCGGTAGACGATCCTCGACGGCAATCTCACGGCTCCGATCCGCGACGTATGCGGTCGCATTCTCCTCGTCGATATGTTCGATAAGATCGTAGCGGTCGTGGTGTCGGACATCACAGACATCGCTGTAGTCACAGTACTTGCACCCAGCCTCGCGCGGACCGAGAACCGACGGATGAAAGGCGCCGTTTCGGATCGCTTCGTCGATCTGGTGAACCCGTCGTGGTGTTAGATCTTCAAGGAATGCCTCGTAGGAAGGATCAGCCGGGCCGTCCCCGACGCGCTCAGAGAGCGGTCCTTTCCGTGAGACGCCATTCGGGACGTCGATATCGTAGAAATGAGCATCGACGGTTATAGCTGCCGATGGTTGGTCAGTTGTCGTCGCGATTCCATGTGTGGCGGCGATAGCATACAGCGGGAGTTGGAACTCGACGCCTTCAACCGTCCGCTTGAGGTTCGTGCTACCAGTCTTGTAATCGAACACTGAGGCAGGTTCCGATGTCACATCCTGCGTAATATCGATACGGTCGATGACTCCCGAAATAGTCGCCGTCGTTCCATCCGGAAGCGGAAGTTCGAATGTGGGGGTGTCGTGGTCAAATCCTACCGGTGTTTCGAACCACGCTGGGTGAAGTTCGCTATCGTTACTGTATTCCTCTTCTAAGAACCGCAGGAAGAATCCGCGATCTCGACGGCTATGTTCCGACTCCGGTGCTGGCTGTCCAGTCGTTGAGGCATCGTAATGGTCATTTTCGGCTGGCGTCGCCAGACCGGCAAGTAAGTGGCTCTTCCAAGTGGTATAGAACGGACTATCGTACGAGAGGTCGAGTTCTGCTTCGGCGTCGAGTGCTGCCGTGAGAAGTTGCATTTCGAGCATCTCGAAGTCATAGTCAGAGAGGTCAACTGGTTCGCCGGGGGTGGTTTGCAGTCGCGAAAAGAATCGCTCGAGTGTTTCATGAACGACATCACCGATGTCAAGCGTGTCCGGCTCCGTCGAAATATCGTCCGGTGCGTCAAGCCCAAGCCCTCGGTTCATGAAATAGGCGAATCCACATTTCGCGTAGCCCTTCAAGCGACTTGGGCTAAGCCGCTCGAGTTTCTCATCCGAAAATACTGCCTCGACGGTACTCGTATCGAGCTGGCCGTCATAGTCAGAAAGAGTAATATCGCTACGATGGGCCGCACACTCTGCGCCGTCTTTGAGCCGAGTGGCCTGTGAGTCAGTCAGATCACCGGCCGCGACGCAGGCCTGGACCATATTGTGCAACTCCGCAGTGTCAGATTTCGCGAGGGTCCGCTGGAGATCCTCAGCAGTTCCATGAACAGAGAGCGGTTCCGAGGGCTCGAGTTCAGTAACGCGGGCTAGTTCATCCAGGATCGGTGATGGAAGGACTGTGTCGTCATTGATCGTCGCTTCCGGCGTAGTGAAATGTGCGGTCTGAGTACTAGCTAGGAGAGTAGCTACCTCGTACCGTGCGTCTAGCTGCGGATCCGAGTCGACGACTGCGTCCGGATCTGTCTGGAGTGCCGGGACAATATCCTCGATTTCTTCAAAGAACAGCGGTCGCTGAGGAGATGCCGGAAGGGCATCTGCCGTCGCACCGATGAGATACATATGCTCGAACGCTTTGCCCCGTACGTCGAGGAGGCCCATCACCTCGACTCGTCCCGTCGTGTCTTGTTTGGGAGCCGGCGCGCGAACGTCGCTCAACGCTCGTTCAATACGGTCGACTGGATCGTCGACGAGGCCAAGTGCAGCGACCTCGGAGACGGAATCTAATACACTCTGGATCTGTGAGAGCGTCCGTTGTTCGAGGGTAGCGTCGACACGATCACCGGAGTTGGTGTGGTTGGAGATGTGTGACGCTAACCTGAGTTGATCGAGTAGCGTCTCGATCTGCTCCATAGCCGCCGCTGGGGTGATATCGGATCCCCGAACCATCTGGCAGTCGTTGAGAATCTGCTCTAACTGTGTCGCAGTCGTCCTGTACCCCTCGTTTGACAGCTCTGTGAGAAGCCTTGTGCAATCTTGTGAGGGGAGCCGGCGATTCATCGCCGCTACGGTGGACGGATCCACGTCATCGATACCAACAATTGGATTCGATACTAACTCGACAAGCGTGTCTGTCTGCGGATTCTCGCTGCAGAGAGAGACTAGTTGTAGGACTGCTTCCCCGACGTGTGTTTGCTGGAGTACTTTGTTGGCGTAGCTTACGTACGGGATCTCGTACGCGTCGAAGCTATCCGCCAGCTGTTCACGGTAGGAGATCAGGCCTGGGACGACGACTGCGATCTCTTCCGGAGGAATGCCGTCAGAAAGCTGCTGCCGGATGCTCCGTGCGACGTGACGCACTTCCCGCTCCGGTGTTGGAGCCTCGTGCCACACGATGTCGTCTAGAGCTGTAGCTGTCTCATGGTCATCGCGCTCGGAAAGGACGTATAGCTGCTGTGCGATCTCGTGAGTCGATGCCTCCTCTTCCGCTGGAGGAACGTACTCCGGGTCGCACCCGAGCGCCTGAAACGCCTCGAAGCAGTCGACGATTGCACGATCAGTTCCGATGCCATCGGTGTCTTCGTGGATGGCAGGCAGCGTCGCGAAGAACGCGAACTCGTTGGCGAGTCGGTCAATGAGCTGGTATTCCACGCTCGGTAGCGATCGACGATCAGCAACGATCACGACGTCAACCGAGGGGTAGCATGTCTGGAGCGACGGTTCGGCTTCAGCAACGGCCCTGATCCGTTCGTTTCGTGGCTGCGTCCGTTCGTTCGTGTAGTCGTCACGGAGAGCTGTGTACCGTTCAAAGGCTGTTACAGTCGGATCACGAATCCGCTCTGGGAGTGTCGTGTCGGCGAGCGATTCACGGAGCATCTCTACGGTCGAGATGCCCGCCGCCTCGATGGTCGCGAAAACCTGTGAGAATTCTTCGAGCAGTGCAGGGCCTCCGTTGAGATCCCCAGCCTCGTCGACGTCGATGAGTGCTTGCTCGATCAGGCGGAGTCGTTCCTGTCGTCCCAGCGTCTCTCCGACGCCGAATAGCTGCTCGTAGCAGTGGTCAACGACGTCGTCGAGCGTCGTCACCTCTATCGCGAGCGCCGGATGCTCAGCTGCCCATGCATCCGCAACGTCGTCGCTCGCTCGATTGTTTGATTCGATGTAGAGGACTCGTCTAATTCCTTCATCGGCAAGCTCCCATCCCCGATCGAAGGTGGCCTTCCGAAGCGTTGAAAACGAGGGCCCAAAGAGGAGTTTGGCGGTCTCAGACTCAGACATTTAAGGATAACATATCCTTTACTGCGGTCCACTTAGTGATTTGGCTAGCTGATATTGGCCAGATCGGCTTATCGACGTAAGTGACCCTCCAATCGATCGTGTGCAACCACGATTGCTCAGTGCTAAGATGTCGATAGAACACCCAACGTGATGGGATTATGGCCCTTCATCAGGAGCGAACGCATAGACTTCTAAGCACTACTACTCCAACTGCATCGCTTTGCTAGCGGCCTCGATCGGATCAGTGTAGAACACTAGCTCCAGCTCGTCGAGAAGCTCATCTGGAATCCTGGCGAAATCCTCTTTGTTTTTTGCGGGAAGCAGGACTGTTGAGGCACCAGCGTCGACCGCCAGCTGAAGCTTGTCTACGAGGGAGTCTACTTCAACGAGCTCTCCCGTGAGACTCAGTCCACCGAGTGCGACCATTTGGGACCGGACAGGCCGATCCAGAATGCCGGAGATGATGCCGATAAGAAAGCCCATACTGATCTCAGTTCCTGTCTCAGCGTCCGAGGGATTCAGCACCTGCACCTTGATATCGTAGTCGTCGAGCGACTCATCCCGGGACAACTCCCGGATGTTCGCTTGCAGGTAATTTGTCGCGGTCTGGAACTCCTCTTTCATCTCTGTGCCTGTCGAGCCGGCGATGCTCGTCTTCCCGGAGCCGGGCAACGCCTGTGTTTCGATTCGGAAGACGGCGTTCTTGGATCCGGATTCGCCGATCGTATAGAGCGTGCCTGGCTGCTGTGTCCCGGGGGGGATCAGGGACTCCTCTGCTTCCTCGGGCACACTCACGAATGTTTCTTCGCGTGTTTCAAGATCGATGTATGAGAAGTTCACTGCCCGGTACTCCATACCCCCCATCCGTTTGAGCTGCTCTTTCACACGGCGTCGCCCTTCCATCGCCAGTTCGAGGTACTCTCTGAGTTCCTCCTTCGTGTACTCACCGTGCGGGTGAAGTAGTTTCAGTAGTCCCGAGACGGTCTTGCGGACGGCCTTTTCGTCTCGCTGGTTGAGATGATCGCCGAACGTGAACACCTCATTGATTGCGTCCCCGTACGACTCCTTGCGGAGCTCGCGAACGAACTCCGCGAAGTAGTCGACGATGAAGCCGAACTGATCACCAAAGAACGACGACTGCATCTTTGGTACTTCCCAGCCTGGTAGGTAGTAATGGAAGCGGTCGATCAGTGCGAGGTCCTGCATGTCCTCTGGGAACGGCTTGAACAAGTGAGAGCTCTTGAGTACACCCTCGACGTCAAGGTCGATATTGCCGACGTAGACCATTGACGCCTGTGCGGTCAGCTCCTCAGTACCGCGCGAGAAGCTTCCGGACTCCATATAGTCCTTGAGCATCTGGACGGCCTCCGAGTCCGAGAACTGCAGACCGCCGACCTCGTCGAACGCGACGACGTCCCAACGTCCAACGAGGCCAATCCGCCCCGTGTTAAGGTTCAAGAACAGTTTTGCGACGGTGGTTTTCCCACCGGAAATTAGTATAGAATGCGGGCTGATCTCCCGGTACAGGTAGCTTTTCCCGGTGCCGCGAGGGCCGAGCTCCACGTAGTTGTAGTTCGATTCGACGAGAGGGACACACCGGAGCAGAAATAGCATTTTCTCCCTGCGGTCAAATGAGGAAGGGTCATAGCCAATACTCTGGAGCAACAAGTCGAGCCACTCGTCGCGTGTGAACTCCCTGCGGCGTTCTTTCAGCTGGTCGAGATCGAGATTCGACACCTGAATCGGTTTGAACGAGTCAATACCGAACAAGCTCTTCTGGGAATTTGCGTTGTCGGGCAGATACTCGAGATCGATAACCGCCCAGACACCGCCGCCGAGTAGCTTCGGATGCTTGCTAACGAGATGCTCGTTGATCTCAACGTCGCTGAGCCCCAAGTTCACGAAGGACCCGATGTAGGCGTCCTGTTGTTCGTCGAGCCTGACGGTCACTTTGTCGATGACGCGATAGCGACCGCGTTCACGGACTTCACTTTTGACGAATTCAGCCTCATCCGGGCGGACGTAATGCTTCGAGAGAATCTTCTTAACCGTCTCCAACCCTTCCTCCATCGATTGCTCGTCATCGGTGGCACAGTACTGTCCGACGAGATATTCGAGGACATACGTCGGGACGTTTGCCCCGGCCTTGATATCCTGAACAAGGTCCTTTCGGACTACGCGGCCGGAGAAGACGTCGAGGGCCTTTTGATCGACGTCTCGAATAGACATACAACGGCAGAGGATTGGTGGCGTCAAAGGAATGTCGGTTATCTCATTCACGGTATCCACTCTGAGCGAAGAGCCGCGATCCTGAAAATTGGCGACGGAGGGAATCGACTCCGTAGCCATCCACGACCGTAACCTACCGCTCCGTGCCAAAGGACGAACTAGGGATGATCAAAAATAGCGTATCAAAGAAGAGAGGGTGTCAACGTTAGCGAGACAGACGCGAGGTAGAGAATCTGAGACTGCCCAGCCGAACTCTAATGTTGACTCCCCCCAAAGAAGAGTCACGAACGCTTCTCCACTTTCGGTACCAGCCGTAACCGACAGGGAAGAGCAGCAGTAAAACCAACCAATGAGACGATTTGAGACCGGAGATCGGGTTCGAATTGATATTCCGAATGAGGATGATCCCGATCATGAGCGACTCCACCGAAAACAGGGTACAATCGTCGAAATTCTCGAGGATGACGCTGGCAAAGAAACCGGCGATCAACGCGACTCACACTTATTTGCCGTTGACATTGATGAGGACACAATAGAACACCTTCGATGGAGAGATCTCCGACCTGCCTCAGATCAATAACCGTCTGTGTCGACCTGTACTATGGTCTCTATAACACCCTCCGTGAATGATACGGGATTGAAACAGGGTGGGATTTTTCACCCAATAATCTGAACTGCGGTTATGGCAGAAAACGAGGGTGAACAGTGCCACGCACTCACGAACGCTGGCAGTCGGTGTAGTCGACTCGCCAAGGACGGGCAGTTCTGCTTTCAGCACGATGAGACCGATGAGACGATCAACAGCGCCCCATCCACATCAGAGGGATACATCAATATCGTTTCTGAGCAGTTAAACTCAGCCTCTGCCGAACTTTCGGGTGCTTCGCAGGATGTCGCTCAAAATGTACGTGATATCCTTAACGAGACCGGTGATGTTGGGGCGGCGCTTCGCTCATGGGAATTCGGTGATGCGCTCGATGGATTCAAACGAGTAGTCGGGAAGACAGGGCCAACCGCGGGAACAGGAGCGCTGATCGGCGGCGTTCTTGGATCGCCGTTTGGACCCGCGGGGATTGCGGCGGGTGTATCGGTCGGGAGCTGGTATGGTGTCTATCGAAGTATCGATGACGACCGGGCAGTCGCAGCGTCAGTTGCTGAGGATGTCCCTGACGATGCGCCGATCGTGTCTTCAGAGAATGCAGCGATTGCGGAGGTTGGCCCGATACAAATGGCGATCCAGAGTGCCGTCGAAACTGAAGAGGAAGGGAGTGTCGAGTGGCTGCGGAGTACGCTGACTCGAGAACGGGATATGGACTCTGTCGCTGACGCACTCGACCAGGTGGAAGCCTATGAGAGGGCTGACGAGGCAACAAAATACTTCATAAGAGATGAGCAGAGCGGAGGCGTACTCTTGCTGATTTTCGGTGTCCCACAGGATAATTAAACATCCGCCCTTGCGTGGCAGTTTAGACGGGAAATTCTCTACACGTCGAAACCCATATCGTCGTCACCGAACAGCAGATCAAGCGCCACGCTTCGGCGCTCGATCGTTTCCCGTGTGTCTGTACTCACGAGTTCGAATGTGACGCTCGATTCACCGGCGAGCGCGCCCTGTTTCAATCGGATGGACGCACTATTTGAGCCAGGAGAGATCTCTAGTTCCACGGGATCTGCGACAGGCTCGTCATCGATACTGGCGCGGATTTCCAAGGTCGGTGTTCGATCGAACGAAACCTGCTCACTTTTCGCTTCCACATCGATAGAAACGATCGTATTCGTGATCGGGTCCGGAATCGACACATCATACGAGATGCTCGCACTCTCGTCGAGTTCTTCGGTTGTGACGGTAAGACATGGAACAAGCAATTCTTGAATCGATATCCCACCATGGAAGTAGCGCATATTCCCACCGCGAGCCCTGAAGCAGGCGACGCTTCGCGGGAACAGAAACTGCACGTTAGGAGCATCGATGCCCAGTGATTCGAGTGCCGCGCTCTCGAGCGTGATGTACTCGGCATCGCCGACGAGCGGGGTGTCCACGTCTGCGGCTGCAAACCGACGTTTGACGATCGGGGCCAAATCTGGTGCGTCGAGTTTCAGATCGTCGCTCAGGCGATCAGTGAAGAGGAATCCGTGATCAGCAGTGACAATAAAGCGCTCGTAGCCGGCGTAACGAAGCCGCTGGATTGCCTTTTGAACCTGAGTGACGTGGCCTTCTGCGCGCGCTAGGGCCTCGTCGTCGTCGATATTCTCGCCGAGTTTGTCGATGATTCCGGAGTAGAGGATCCTAGGTACTGGCTCCGCAGTCTGAAGATCCTCCAACGGTGTATCGAGAATATCGGTCAGATCTGCTACCTCGAACCCAGCACGTGCAAACCGATCGACCCGGGACTGTTTGTTCTCAGTTGGCTCTCCGTCAACAGTGATCTGGAGTTCATCATCCTCGACTGCGAGGCCTAACTGGCCAGGGAGGTGGGCAGCCATACCGACCTCAGTCACGGATGGCAGCGCCGCACTGACGGCTTCGAGCTGATGATCGAAATCATAGCTCAACTCGTCACGAAGCGTTTCGGCCAGCTCGTACCGGAGGCCATCACAAATGAAGATGGCCGTTTTCTCATTGGTCGCGGCATATTCATCGAAAAACTGTGTCTGCGGAGTCGTGAGTCGTGGTTCGTCGCCTAACCCCTCCGCAAGTGGGCGATTGACTGCTTTGAGAAAATCCATATACTGCTGAGTGATGCGATTCTTGAGAGTACTAAGTCCAGGTACGGGCGCAGCATCTTCCGTCGTTGCTTGGATGTACTGTCGGTAGTCCCGGTCGACGGTCCACCAGTCAGCAACGTAGCGGTCATGAAGTTCGCTTGGAGAGAACACCTGCTCATCGAGGGCTGTCTGTGCGTCGCCAATCCCATCCAGAGCGCTGAGCGCCGGTGCTAGCACGTCCCAATACCCGGCGTAACCTTCCTCATACCAGAATCCACGTCGACGCTCGCTGACGACCGAGTGGAGGTCGGCAGCGATTTCGGGGAGATCGACGTAATCGGCATCGTTCAACCGGTCGAGACAGAGCCGGACGAGGCCCTCGTCAATTCCGCGGAATGCCGTCGAATGCCAATCGACATTGCCGGAGTCGAGGACTGCAGTCTTGAGATCGTATTCCGCTGCAACCGAACGGGCGTACTCGACGTACGTCGCTGGATCGTGTTGCTGCCAGTACTCGCACAGCCGCTTGCTTTCAATTCGCTCGTCGGCCGCAAGTTCATCGTAACGGCTTGTTGGCGAACTGACTGCGACCTCGCCAAACAGGATTTCCGTCGCGATGTCTTCCGGGTCGAGGCTAGCGGAGATCCCGTACCGCTCATCAAGCAATGCCGACCAGTCGTCGGTCTGTCCGTACTCCTGAATCGTCTCTTCGTAGGCGTCTGGATCGTCGAGATATCGGAGGATCCACTCTGCGGGGTTGTCCTCCTGAGTGCCGAACAGAACACAAAAGAACGCCTTCCGTCGGGTAGCTTCATTCTGCCCCCAGGTACTGAACTCGTCGGGAATCGCGGATTCGTGTTCGATAAGGTACTGCGAGGCCGGAGAGCTAGAATCGACGTCCGCCCCCGTCCGATACTGCTTGCCGAGGCTGTGGATGTCCATAAACCACTCGGCGTCGTTTTTCGACGTCGGGACGTAGAACAGCCATTGCTCGTCGAGATCGGGATCTTCCTTCCAGACTCGGTGTTTCAGCTCGAGGAAGCTGTCTTCGTAGACGGCAACGTTGATGTCATCCGCGGCGAGCCCCGAGCGGATATCATCGATAGCGCCTGTGTAGGTCTCTTGGGAGTCGTACCAGACCCAGACATCGTGGCGGTGGAACTTCTCCCGGAGCTCGGTCACGATCCGTGCGGCGGTGTCTCCCATTGTCGTGGCGTACTGCAAGTAGGTTGATGTCTGTTTCGGGAACTCAGTGCCGGATGCTCACCATCTTTACAGTTGATGGCTCACTTTTCTCACTCAGCAATTCGATGACCCATCGGATTCAGAATGACAGATTTACGCGGTAGACATCCTATGCGTCGTTATTTCCGAACACCTCCTCATATACCGAGAACCGTCGAGATACCAAACGGGCGCTTTCCTCGATCCCCTCCTCCGAACTTCTCCGATAGCCCTCATATTCCTCTTTGACGGTATCGTAATCCAACGAATGGATCAGCCCAACTTCTGCGATCGCCAACCCTGCGAAAGTCGTGATCCGGAGCCCCTCGTCGATAGCGAATTTGTAGCCCCCACCATAGAGCCGGCTGAAGATCCCTCCACGGTGGTAGTTTGCCCAATGTCGGAGGTCAAGAAGCAGGTCGAAGAATGTTGGGCACGGGGAATCGGGATTTCGATGGAATCGGTCTCGGAGTTCATATATCGCTTCCAGCTCGTGTTCTGCGTTGGTGGCCAATCGTGACTCCAGCCTTTCCGGCTGCTCTGCCCAAGCGGGATACGGAATCGTCCAGTCGAACGCCTCATCCGAAAACCGCCCGACTGGAAACGGCATAAACGGATAGGCGTAGAGCGCGTCCTCCAATTCCGTCAACATAGAGGTTCGATGCTTCTTCCACATCTGTCCGTGGCTCCCGCCTCCACCCGATGCTCGAATCTCTTCGAACGTCGCTCGCATCAGGCCACTAAACGCCTTGTAGATTGCGTAGTAACACATCGTGATTCGCCACTCGGCTGTTCGCATTCGGTCCTCCACCGAACCATCGAGTGGGTCATTAAGCGCGAACCATCGCGCCACGCGTTCGAGAGGTTCTGTAGCGCCTTGTCCGGCGACGGATCCTCATCAGGGTTGGCGAAGAATGCAGTCAGTGTCTCACGGTTGGACTGGGCGTTCGCAACAATATGGTAGAGGACGTGGTTCTGGACTGATCGGAGACAAGATTCCCCCCATGCGGGCGTATTGTGCTGAACGCAACCGAGGTCGAGACCCCAACGAGATTCAGGATACTCATCTGGATAGGTATCGTCAACACCCTCACCGAACGGCCGTCCCTCTTCGTAGGTGTCGAAGTAACTCTCGGAGAGCGTCTGGAACAGCTCACCGACAGGCTTCCCGTACTTATAGAAATCCTTCGCATCGTGAGGCATGATCGGACTATCTCCTCCGGATTTCAAATACCTCCGGGGATCAGCTATTCAGTCCTAAACCAGTGAGGATCTCACCCCATCTACAGAGCATACGTCTTAAACGTCAGACCATCACGTTGTACTCGGAGACTCCCCCAATTAATTTATATTTTGTTAGATACTTTGTTCAGATAGCGTATTATCTATATTACGATATGCTTCTTCAAGTAGACCTATGTCTGGAACGCCATCAATAATAATAGAACCCGTTGCGAACAAAATTGAAAACCAATCTTGTTCATCTGGTCGATAGAATAGCCCAGGAAATTGCTCAGGTTCGTACTCTGTCTCGTCGATCCCCAAGGCTAGCACAGCAGCAGAGAGATCTATTTCTCTCTCGAGGTCGCCAGTTGTAACGAAGTATCGAATTTCCAATTCTGGGTGTATCTCAAGTCCCGTTTCATTTGTAATGCTAGAACAAAATATGTCAAATGCCTCTTTTGTTTCAGAGGTGGATTTGCCACCGGCAATATTGGATTTGCCAGATCGGTGTAATATTATAGTGGGTTCTAAATTATCGGAACGGAATACAACACCTGGAAATGACTCCGGTTCATACTGGGTATTGAACGGTTCAAACTCTACTTTAGCTATCGAATATAGATCAATTTCTGTACCGATTTGACCTCCACCAACAACATTCTGAATAGTAAGTTCACCCATTATTTCTGAATCGTTATAACCATCATCTCTTCAAGAGATTTCAGTTGAAAATCTAATTCTTATTTATCTGGAGTAGCTCGATTTTAATTTTGGCAGTCCTGTTTCAAGAATTTCGTATTGATCCCATTCTTTAATGTTCTCCCAAATTCCTTCGTTAGCATCAACGGAAACACCGTCGTCAATCATTTCGTCAATTGTATTTCGGAATTCTCTGATATCGTTGAGATCGTTTTGAACTTTCTCTTTTCGGTTCAAGAGTTCCTTGTCTGGGCTATCACTACTAGTCTGTGCGTCCAGGGTCTCAATTTCGTTTTCAAGCTCTTCTATGCGTGGGTCAAGGTATTGGCCGCGAAGTTTCGGAAGCGTGTTCGCATCTATTTCATGATAGTAAACGAAGCAACTGAATGCGCCTTCCGGACTTTCGAGTTGCCAGTAAATCGGAATACGCTGCCCTCGACGACGGTACTCTTTGCAATGATGATATCGGAAGAAGGATTCACGTAGCCAGTCTTCTATTGAACTTCCTAGGGAATCTTCAAGAGATGCCTGCATACTCGAACTTTCATCGAAAAGCCTTTCAAAGCAGGTCAAGATCTGCTCCCTTACGTTTTGACCGGCACTCTGGTCGAAACTTAATATCCCATCATCAACAGTTTCTATCTCCTGATTGACATCCCATCGTTCAAATATCAAACCTAAGGTAAATGATATAATATGGCCTGCAGATTGTTCGAGCCTCTCGTCACGATAAAGGTTCTCTCTATACCGAGCATCTGCGATTGTTATAGGGGATACTTCCAAATCTTCAGCTGCATCACGAACGTTTTCTGGGCCTTCAGCAATATTAGAAATCAGTTCCTCATATCTCTCTGATGTTAGCGTCTCTTCCGGAATTTTGTCACTGATGTTTTCATAATCAGTTTCTAAGTTTTCAACGGTGGGATATGATGAAAGGTTCTTAGGTAGATTATTGTAAAGTCGGTCACGCTCTTCTGTTGGGATTGAGTATTCGTCGTAGATTATCGGATCAATAAGTCCATGGATCACACCCACTTCTGCGTTGAGCTGATCCTTTTGATACAGAAGGTCTCTTACCCCACTCTGGATATGGTCGGTGAAAACTTCCGGAGCAAATTCATCACTGGTCTCATCCAATGAGACTAATTGCCTCCTGCGGTCCAATGCTTGGTTGACGAGATCCTCTACCTTTTTTTGTTGTTCAGGATCCGGATCAATTGGTAGTCGCTTTACGTCTCCAACTTCAAAATTCAATGACGGATTGATGCCATTTAGGAGGAATCGAACTAGGGTAGAGTTACCATATCCAAGTAAATAATTATCACTTATCTCATACGAGTATACGAAGTGCGATTTATGATAGAAGATAGTGTCATCTGGTTTTTTGCGAGCAACGGCATAATTTCCGAAACCCCGGAATGAGATTCCTTCTCGGAAATAGTAATCAGGGTTTTGGGGACGACTTCCGCTATATTCCTTTACTGCTTCACCTTCATTCTCCCAATTGAGATAATCACGTTGTGTATCATAGTATGGAGAGGAAGACCCACTTTTCTGATATGGGACATACTGACTTTCCAATTCTTCAGGTGGGACCTCCCAGTGCTTTCTTACAAACCGGTCATCGTCCCCCGTAGCTAGTCCTTGCTTCACTTCAACCGACTCTTCTATTGCAGGATATTTGGAGAAGAGATTAAGGATAGAATCACCAAACCAATACAGGAATGGCTGTCTTCCAATTGATAAGAAATCATCGGAATTAATCACATAAATGTCGTCTGGATTATTGTCATTCCTGATTTGTCCGACTAAGTTTTGCAATCCCTGTATTTTCTTCTCATAGTCCTCGTATTGATCTTGTTCATGGGTCATACGGTAGAAGCGTGTTTTGTCAAGTTTCTTCGGCTCACTATTGCGAAGAAGGAATGGAATAGTGTAGGCATCTTTTTGCTGGTCAAATCCATAACGAGAGAGGTGGACACCCTCGACAAATTGATGATTTTGGAGTAAAATACGGCGGAGTTTCCGGTAGCTATACGAGAACATATAGTTCTCCGGTGTGACTAGTGACGCATATCCCTCATCCTTCGCGAATTCCCAAGATCGTTGAATGAAGGCGGCATACAAATCGCGGGTCCCAACATATCCATCCTTAACATATTGTTTCAGATTCTCCCCCATTTTTGCGCTACCTAAGTAAGGCGGATTAGCGACCACAACATCATAATCATGAATGAGAATATCAAGAAGTTCAACAGTCTTTGATACCTCTGAAGCGAACATTTCGTCAACCGGGTTATCCTCATCGAGAGCAATGCGAGCAATTTCACGGGTATTCTCAAGTAACCGCTCTTTCACAGCCTCCCAGGACTCAGATTCACCATCCGAGAACGAAACAACAGAAGCCTGCTTTTCAAGTCCTCCGCTTTGCGTAAACTTGGATTGACCCGCTGATTCGAGTTCGTCCCGATATTCGTCGATGATTTCCTCGATACGCTCTTCTACTCGAACAAGGCTACCCCACTCACGGATATGTTCAAAGCTAGTCCATATCTGTTCGAGAATTTTTCTTTCGAACTCCGACTGTGACCGGCTGAGGACCTCCTGTTTTTTCTCACCGTTTATTAAAACAGCATCTGCCGAGGCGATATTTATTTGCTCAACTTCTGTATCGGGAGCCCGTGCTTTCGCTTTAAGATATAGTGACAATGCTGCGATTTGTGCTGCACCGGTATCAATATCGATCCCATATAGATTGTTTCGAAGAATCTCGCGTGGGATATACTTTTCAGGGATTTCTCCCTCCTCCAGATACATCTGGTAGAGTACGTCGAAGGCGTAGAAGAGCATATGTCCACTGCCACAAGCAGGGTCAACCACGGTAATGTCTTTCACCGCCTTTGTTTCTCTATCAATTAACGAGTCTTCCAGCGGGGCAAGATAGAAGCAATTCTCCTCATCATCGATATTCGTCCGTTCGCCCTGCATTTCGAGCCACGTCCGGCCCAGTGAGTTATCCACCATCCACTCGACGATATACCGGGGAGTGAACAGCTGGGTCTTCGTAGCGATGTCTGTCCCAGCGATTTTGTAGTTCTCTTCGTCGACGCGGTCGTCGATCTCTTCACGTTCTTCCTCACCAAAGTACTGGTATACCCAGCCCAGTGCCTCGTCGCTCTCCCAAGCCTCATTATCAATCGCATCCAGTTCGTCGAGAACGTCTCCCCGAACCTGCGCATCCAGATCGATAGCGGTGTGTTCGGACTCCTCGAAGATCATCCGAATCTCCGCACCGATCTCCTGATACGCAAGATCAAGTGCGGCACCGAAGCCGTCGTCGGGAGCAGCGGTTAGCTCGCCGGCGATCTCGGCCACGGTGTGATGCATATACGATCGACCGCCATACTCCGGGCGCTCGGTGATAGTCTCCTCGACGAGCCCGCGAACTTCGATGCATTTCAGTGCGACAAATCGGTTGAGATAGGCCTTCGTCGCTTCGCGGACGTAGTTAGTGATCGACCGCTCCAGATCCCCGTCTGTTGATTCGAGTTCCCGTTCGAGCGCGGCATCTATTGTTCGCCGCGTGTGGCGGTCCTCCAGCGAAAGATGAGAGAGCTCTTCCAACGGTAGCCGCTCATCCTCATAGACCCCATATCGTTCCAGCTGCCGGCGGATCTCCGACTCAAGCGTATTCCGGGCCGAAAGGATGGTACTGCGAATCGTCGAGCGTTGCTCCGAACTCAAACCAGGTTGGCCGTGTGTCGTAGACATGAATTGAGGAGGATCGGACTCAGTAAGCCGCAGACGGGGGACTCGGTGAGAAAGTCACTCCCACCGCGAATCACCCATCGGCGGCGACATACCCTCAGTGAGCGCAGCCGGGGGCTTATACTTAGGGGAGTAGGATTGTTTCCCTCGATTCCAACGACAGATGGAAAACCCCCGACAAAAGCGACAGCCTAAGAGAATCGAACCTCGACGTCTTCCTCTTCGTCAAGGGCCGTGGCGACCGCATCACGAAGCTCGTCGATCGGTTCCTCAAGCTCCTCGATATCGGTGATCGTCTCGCTTCCGAAGATCGACTGGAGTTCGACCGTCTTGTGAACCGTGTCCTCGGGGCGCCGGCGATCGACCGCCTCGCGTGCCTGCTTCTCGTAGGAGTCGACCGTCTGAATGTGTTCGACTAACCGCCCGATGTCAGGCGAACGATCGAGATGATCACCAGCACTCACGTCAAGTGAGATCGATTCGTTACCGAGCCGACTAGCCAACGGCTGGAGTGCTGCCTTGAGGTCGCTCTCTTCCAATTCACCGTCAGCATATGACTGAACGCGGCCGATTGCGTCGGTATACACCTCGTGACGCTGCTCGTACAGATCCGTATAGGCGGATGCATACGCCTGAGCAGCCTTCTGGTATTCCGTCTGGGCGTTAGTCCAGTCGTCGACGACCTGCTCGCTCGAGAGAATAGTGTCCAACTTATCCGCCGCTTTGCGGGCCTCTGCGGAAACGGTCACGTGATCGGGTGTCTCGTCGGCCTGTTCGATGAGCGTCGCCCACTCATCGTTGAGGAACTTCGTGTACGTGCCGTACGTCTCGAGTCGGTCGGCCTCCACAAACGACTTGACGGCCTTGACTTTCGGTGTGAGTTGTTCCAGCTCATCCTCGAACTCGACGAACTGCTTGATTCGCTTGGCTGCCGTCGCCTGCTGATCAAGATTCTGGAGACGAGTTTCGAACGAATCCACAGCACCAAGGAGTGGGAACTGTACGCGTTCGAGCTCGCGCTTGATGCCCGCAGTCCAGCTCGTCCACGTGTCTATCACCTCACGGATCCCACCCTCGACAGCTTGGTCAGTGCGCTTGACCTTCTTGTCGAAGAGGCGGTCGAGGAGCTGCTTAGCGGCGTTGCGCGTGTCGGGATCAACCGTTTCTCGCTCATCGAAGGACGTATGCTTGAATTTGGAGACCTGCTCGAACAGCTCAGTCGCTCCGTCCTCCGTGTAGTTCTCGTAGGGGCGTTCCTGGTGAGTGGCGACGATCGATCCATTACGGAACAGCACTGCTGTCGCGAGACGCACGACGTCACGGCTCCATCCATACGGCGGCTGGCCGAAGTGTGCCACGAGGTCGCTTCCAGTGCGGTCCTCGCCGTCCTGTTCCCGCTGTTGGATCTCATCTTCGACCTCCGACGCGATTCGTGCCTCCGGGTTTAGCTCCCCGTCGAGCACGACATCCAGCTCTCGGAACACGCTCGGAGCTGAGGAGCCTTCGAGATCCTCGAAGATCTGCTCGAGATGACGGTCTTTGACGTTCGCGAGCCCGTGTTCCAGCTTCGTGAACACCCGCGGAATCGCCTCAGTAACGGGATCGCTGACAATCGAGGCGAGGTTCTTGTTCGACTCGTTGAGCTCCGTCGCGGTCCCGTTGTAGATCAGCGTTCCCTTCCGGAAGGCATCCGTCAGACGACGTTCGACCTCGTTTTGAAGTCGGTTGACGTCTTCCTGCTTCTGGGCGACCGCATCCTGCTGTTGTTCGCTGAGTTGCTCGCCGCGTTTATTGCGGAGAGTCTGCTCCACCTGTTGGATGCGCTCGAGATCGGACTTGAGATCGGCAGCCTCCTCGGCGTCAGCGATCCAGTAGATCGTATCTTCCTGAGAGAAGCTCTGCTGTTTGAGCGTTCGTTCGTCGACGTCTTCGTACAGCTGTTGGATCGGCGAGTATGCCTGGAGGAAGATATGCCCACCCGTGGAGAGCGTATCATCATCGACTTCGACCGTCACGTCGAATGACTGGCTTTCGTACCTGACGGAGGTGGTGCTATCGAGGAGATCATTAAGCAAGCGTTTCGAGAATCGCCGAACATCGCCCGGGCGAACATCTACGGACTTGATCTCGTTTTCGAGTTTTCGCTCGGTTTCCCTGAGGAACCGATATCCTTCCTCGCTCCGACCGACATACCCCGCCTCGACAAGGGCATCGAGGGCATCGTCAACGTCGTGGTGCAGCGAGGTGAGATCGGATGCATCCGTGATCTCCCCCTGTAGCGTAGTCGCAATATTGTCGGCCGTGTTCGGCACCCAATCGAGTTCTTGGAGGAGATACAGTGACTTGAGCACTCGTCGTGCGAGTTCATTGTCGGAGTTTTTCGGGGCGGCCTCCTCGATAGAACTGACGTCGGCGTCCGGAATCTCCTCTTTGATCTCGTCGAAGATTAGATCAAGCGTGACCAACTCGCCAAGCTGGCTATTATACAGCAAGTCCGAATCCTTGAGAACGCTTTGAGTGACGTCGATGAGTGTTCGCTCGCGTCCAGTCAAGCGATCATCGGATCCCTCACCCCTGAGTGCTCCGAAAATTGCGGGGAGGATATCCAGCTGATACGGGAGGAATGGGTAACACTCGATGAAGTTTTCGCGGCTGATCTCTTTGAGATCGCGGCCGGAGTCGATCTTGTAGCGGGCCGAGAGCGTTCCATCCCGCTCGTCGAAGAGTTGCCCGAGTTCCTCGTGGTACTGCGGATCTTTCTGGAGAATGCGCTCGCGGACGATTTTGTCAAGATCCTCCGACCGAAGGTTGTACCGGTTCGGGAACCGGTCACGGACCTTATTCTGCTCCTCCTGGTTGACGAGCACTCCTTCGACAAGTTCCTTCAGTTCCTCTTGGGAAGTCACGCCGAGCCACAGTTTACCCTGGCCCTGCCGGCCGAATTCCTCGACAATACTCTGGAGTGTGAGGATCTTTTGCTGATCGTCACCGATGAACTGAGAGATCTCGTCGATGAAGACGAAGTATCGGTGGTCGTTCCCTGTTTCTTCCTCCTTCCGCTCGACGTGATCGAGGATCTTTTCAGTTAGCGTGGTTGCGTTGATGAGCACACCTTCCTCGACGTCCTCGATTGCTTGTTCAGCGTTCTCCTCATCAAACGCTGGCGTACAGGCAGCGAGCGCCTGTTTCACGTGCGGCCGTAGGAAGGCTGCACGGGTACGGACCTCCTCCCAGGGTTCCCCACGCTGTTCCTCGATGGCCTCTTTGAACGCTTCATACCGGCCTTCAGCTTCGAGGTCCTCCTCGAGCGCTGCAACCCACGGCATCGCTGCGTAGCCACGTTGGATATTGAACTCGCGATGGATGATCTCCGTGATCGACTCCGCTTCCGTCGCATCGGCTTTCGCGCCGATCTGGAACATCATCACTTCGGAGTCGAATTTCCGGTTGACACCTCCCACTGATCCCCGGAGCATCTCGTTTTCCGTCCGCTGGGTGAAGATCTCGGAAGCCGTGTTCCCTCCTGGAAGTTCCTCGTTTTCGAGGATATAGCCGAGAATCTTCATGAAGTGGCTCTTCCCCGAGCCGAAGAACCCCGAGATCCACATCCCGATGTCCTCTGTTTGGTTGTGTTCGGTGTCCGTGATCGCCTCAAGGGCGTCGAGGAAGTATTGCTCGAGCTGCGGCGTGAGGATGTATTCTTCGAGTTCCTGCTGAACGAGCTCCGGGTCGTCATTATCGACTTTGACGACCTCGTTGATCTCACGGGTGATTTCCCGGTAGAAGATCTCGTTTATTTTGGTCGCGGATGTGGTTCCACTCATATTAGAATACCTTGGCGCGGTAGTACGTTCCTTCTGTCCCGTTGAGGAATCTTAAACTCTTATCCTCTGTTGTCGCTGGATAGAAGAACACGATCGGGACATCCGACTCGACTTCACCCTCCAGCAACGACATAAGCAGTGAGGCGCTCGCGAACGGGTACAGAATTCCCATCCGGTATATGAGTACGGTATCGGCAGCTTCAGACGCTTCGATAATTCGGGTCGGCAGCGGGCCCAGAGAGTTTCCGGGTTCGAGCAGTGCCTGCTTGAGCCCATCTGACAGTTCATCCGGTGCGTGCTGTTCGCGCTCAAACACCCCCTCAGTAATGCCCTGATCCTCGAGTGTCTGGAAGAACAGATCACGCATATCGATGAGATCGACGTTCTGGTCGTTGAACTGTAACTTCTCAGCGAACCCCTCGATTTCGGGTTCGACGTCGAGTTCGTCGTTCGGTGGGTATGTGAATACAATGAACGGTACGCCGGTTCGTTTGCCCACTTTATCTCGATTCCGCAACACAAGATCCTCTAGCTCCTCGAGCCGATCGTTGATGTTAGAAGGCATTGATGAGTGCCTCCGTATCGTCGTATAATCGTTCGAGCCGTTCGGTGCTACCTAGCTTCTCGTATCGAACGTATGAGGAACTAATATCCTGCAGTCGGCGGCGAACGTCTTCTTCGTCGAGGAGAAGCAGCTGCCAATCTTCATGCTCGATGATACCAGCGGCCGTATCCACGCCAGCATCGAACAGGCGATACACCACGTACGCGATCGCCTCGTCTGGAATGTATGTGATCGCGAATTCCTTGCGCTGGCGTCCTTCGAGCAGTCCGAAATTTTTCATCGCAGCGAGATACTTGCTTGCCGCTTCCTCAATGGTCGTATCCGTCCGATCGCGCAGGCCGTCGTACTCGTCCTGAATATTTTCGAGGAACTCTACGACTTCCTCCGAGCGAACCGAAAGGGTTCCTTGTTCGAACTCCGGATATAGGTATTCGAGAGTCACCAGCCGGATGAACGGATCCTGTGCGAACTCGTAGTAAAGACACCAGTTCTCAACATCATCCCGCAAATCCGCATCGAGCACACGCATCAACGGCGTCGTCGTGTATGTCTCCTTGTCGGGAATATACCGCCGTGCAACCTCTCTGAGGATGTTTTTACGATAGTAGTCGGTCGACTTGTTGAGAATGTTCTCTTCGACGACGCGTTCCTTCAGGGCATCAAACGACTCGAGCCGTCGGTACTCACGGAGCAGAAGTTTCGTCTCATCGAGGTATGCGCCGTGGTGGGCGATTTTCGGATCCAATTCGAGTGTTGACTCTTCATCCGATTCCTCCTGTTGCTCATTCTGGTCGTCAGGGGCATCCGAACGCCCCGATTCGACATCACCGCCAGCTGGTTCGTTATCTTGTGGTGTCATGCTTGGATACTGAAGTATGGAACTCGTAGCGTCTCCTGTGTCGAAGCTCCGTATGCCCCAAAGCACTGTAGGGCGACGTCGCGGAGAGAGTCATGATCTTGCAGCGCATCGGCATCGATGGAACCAATCTCGATCGGCCCTTGAGTTCCAGTCTCGATATCACTCATCTCATCGACTACGGATGCCGTCCAGCCTGGCTCAGTAAACGCCGCCTCCAGTTCTTCCAGATGCGAGAACGTAGACTCACCGTCAATATCCTCGAGTAGTGCTTCGAGCTGGGCCTCACCCGTCGGGCCAAGATAGAACAGCGACAGTGAATCATCAGGGGTCGCTTCGCGTTCGACCTTCCGCCCGACCTGCATTGCAAGATCAAACCGCGCCTTTACGCGGGTTTTTGGCGTCACTTCGGCTAATGAGTCACGCCCCAGCGACGTGAACACACGGGAGTCCCACCAGGAGTTGTTCTCCGACTCACCAAGACGTTCGACGAGCAGTCGAACCGCGAGCACATCGCGGAACAGATCTTCCTCGATACCTAAGGCCTGCAGTTCCTCCCGTGTAGTCTCGAGGACATCATCGAGCGCAAATTCCGACATAGATATCGCCACACGGGGTGGAATTATAAGGCTACGGACTGCCGGATCCGGGCTTCGTCACAACTCATAATGAATCGACTGGTGTCTCCAACACTCCAAACTCATCGACGGTTTTGAGGTTCTCGTGGATTCCATCATTAAAGTCGGGATCGAAGCCGCTATCGATGACTGCGTCGAGCCGCCCGCCGAACGTTTCCAGCTCGTCAATCTGATCCTGCAACGTCTCCATCTCACGCCGTTCGTTCGGCTCTAATTCGTCGCTCGGAGTCGCCTGTAACGTATCGAGACGCTGGGTAAGCTGGTCCAGGCGTGCATCGAGATACTGTCCCCGTAGCCTCGGGAACGTGTCGGCATCGATGGCGTGGTAGTAGAGATAACAACTGAACGCGCCCGTTGCACTTTCAAGGTGCCAGTAGATCGGGACACGTTGACCGCGCCGCGAGTAGTCGCTGTTGTGCTGGTACCGGAAGAACGTATCAAGAAGCCAATCAGCAGGCGATTTTCCGAGATCTCGGGTCAGTCGGGATTCCAGTTCGTATGGATCTTCGACCGCGAGTTCCATCGCGTCACGGAGCCGCGCCTCGATACCCTTCCCTTGGGAAGCTTCGAACAGGAGGATGCCGTCATCAACTCGGTCGAGATCGGGGATAGCCGTCCAGCGACCAAATAGCTCGCCGAGGAGATACGAGACGATTCGCGCAGCGGCGTTCTCGCGTGCCGCTTCACTGTAGAGATCGTGCTTCTGCCGAGCGATTGCAACCGTGTACGGCGACACTTCAAGAGCGGAAGCGACCTCGTTGACGGGGTCATCAGCCCGTACCTCGATCTCTTCAAGAAGCTTCTCGTAGGCCTCGCTATCGTACTCTTCCCGCGGTACGCGATTTCGGTGGTCGTTGGTCTCGGGGATGGTACCTACGTTCGTTACGTGTGGGTACCCACCGTGACGTGCTGGGAAATCCTGCGTAACGCGGCTCCGTTCCTCGGGGGAGATATCATAGTAGTCGAACACGACCGTATCGATCTGATGGCTGATCGTCGCGATATCGGCTTCCATCACCTCCTGTCGGTATGGGAGTGATCCGATCGCATTAAGGAAGGTTTGGGGTTCGAACTCCACTTTCGACTCGACGAGTTCGAACCACGTATTTCGTGAGTCTATAGCCGCACTTGCGAGTTCGCTGAGTCGAGACGGATAGTCGGCGATCGTCGTCGACGGTAGTTTCTCGACATCACCTTTCTCGAAGCGTAATCCTGGATTCAGTCCGTCGAGGATGTATCTTGATAGGGAACTATTCAGGTAACCGAGCAACGTCCGATCGGTCTCCCGAGTCTCCGTCGTAACCATATGCGCGGTATGAGAATGAATATGCCCATCAGGGTGGTCACGCCCGATGAAGTGCGAAGAGCTGTACCGGAACGTGAGTCCGGCTCGCCCGTAGAACGAGGGGTTGCGAACGTAGCTGTTGTCATACTCCTTCACGGTAGCACCGTTGTTCTCCCAGTCGATCACCTTCTCGGTCGAATGGTAGAAGTCGACAGGATCGCCATTCATCGCGTACCAACGGTAGCGGTCCCCAAGGAGGCCACGTGGAACTTCCCACCAGCACCGGACGAAGCGGTCGTCATCGTCCGTCTGGAGTCCAGTTTTGATTGCAACGTCGTCATGATCACCAAGGCCATCGTAGTCCTCGAATAGCTGAAGAAGTTCGGCGCCGAACCAGTAGATGAACGGCGACCGATCGATCGCGGTGAACGACCGCTGGTCGACGGTGTACACATGCTCGGACTGAGCCTCGTTGCGAAGCGTCGCCATCAGCTCACGTGTCGCCCCTGGCTTGTCGTCGGCATCTACTAGCCGGAGGAAGCGGGAGGGTCGCGGCTCACCATCGAGCGGCTGCATGATGAAGGCGATATTCATATACTCCTCGTCGCGGTTACTCAGGTGCAGCGCGTCGATGAAGTTTGCTCGCTCGAGAAGGAATGGTCGGAATCCCCGGAAGACGTACTGATACATGAACGTCTCCATTGTAATCATCGCGACATAGCCATCGTCGTCAGCGAACTCTAGACAGCGTTCTATGAACGCAGAGTAGAGATCGCGGCTTGCCTTGTAGTTCGCTTTGACGAACTCCTTGAGCTCCGTACCCATCTTATTGCTGACCAAGTACGGGGGGTTCGTTACGACGACATCATAGCTCCCGAGGAACACTTCCGTCAGCCGAAGGCCAGTCGAGATCTCGTCGGCGACCAACTCGGCAGCGGGATCGGAGGTTTCCAGCGCCTCCATCGCTAAGTCGTCGACAACCGAGAGGAGATGGTCCTTCAGTCGATCCCACGAGTATGCCTCGCCACCGACGATGAACTCCGTGTCCGTCTCAATACCCTCACTTGTGAGCTTGGCCTCATCCGAGGGGCGAAGATCATCGAGCTCCTCCTGCTCTTCTTCCATAACCTGCTCTATGCGATCTTCAATGCGGATGAGGCTCCCTCGTTCCCGGGTTCGGCTGAATGCATCCCACACCTCCTCGATAACGCGACGCTCCAACTCCGTCGACACATTCGACAGCAACTCAGAACGCCGGTCGCCGTTGGTAAGAGTCGCGTCCGCGGCAACCACGTTGAGTCGGTCGATTTCGGTGTCCGGTGCCTGGGTCTTCGCCTTGATATAGAGCGCGAGCGCAGTTAGTTGAGCCGCACCTGGATCGACATCGACACCCACGAGATTATGCCGGAGGATCGCTCGCGGAATCTTTGACTCCGAAACGGAACCCTGTTCGAGATACATCTGGTACAACACATCGAACGCGTAGACGAGCATATGTCCGCCACCACAGGCAGGGTCGAGGATAGTGATGTCGCGCACATCGCGAACCGGTCGCTCTTGGAGTCCCTCGGAACCAGGCGCGAGGTTGAAGCAGTAGTCCTCATCAGACAGGACGGTATCTGGGTGCATCTCTGCCCAAAGCCGCCCCAACGAGTTATCGACGAGCCACTCGACGATATGGCGGGGAGTAAATGTCTGGGTCTTAGTACCGACATCGGCACCATGTACTCGGTAATCGTCGTCAGAATCGTTGATCCGGTTGTCAAGCTCCGACCGCTCCTCCTCGCCGAAGTATTGATACACCCAGCCGATCGTCTCGTCTGATTCCCAAATCTCGTCTTCAAGTGCATGTAGCTCGTTAGTCACCGACCGGATGACTGCCGGATCAATATCGATCGAGCGGCTCCTTGACCTAGAGAAGATAGATCCTAACTCTGCTTCAAGTTCCTGAAATGCAAGTTCAAGAACAGGCTCGAGTCCGTCAGCCGTTCCAGCCGTGAGTTCACCAGCGATTTCTCCAACCGTGTATTGGAGGTACGACCGTCCGCCGTACTCAGGCTGCGTATCGAGCGTGCCAACGAGTAAATCGCGGACCTCGCAAATTTTCACCCCGATAAGTCGGTTCAGTATCCGGCGAACTTTCTCAGTGACGTAGGTATCGTATGCTTCTGTAGCCGTTGTCTCGCCACGGTAGTAGTGATCGATCGCTGCCTCCACGTGTCGTCGCTGATGCCGGTCGGCCTGCGACAGGTGTGGTAGATCCTCAAGAGGTGTACGATGAGAACGTTCGATACCGAGACGCTCGAGGGAACGTTGGATCTCGGTTTCGAGCTGCTCACGTGATTCGAGGACTGTCTGCCGGATCGCCGACCGCTGTTCGTCGCTCAGCCCTGGGGAATCGAGTAGAGGTACCATTTGTGCTGAATAGAACTGCTGACGGAATTGCGCCTGGACAATTAGTCAAAGGAACGTATTGTATCTTTTTCGCTTGGGGTGCGCTACGAGAACCCGATGGATGTCAACCGATTCGTTAAACCAACCGGAGACCGATCGTAGTGTCCGATTTTACTCATATTCACGACACTCGATGATGCATAGGATGTTGAGCGGTCACCTGATGAGATTGAATCGATGAGGAAGCAGATCAGCGAGGCGATCCGGAAGCAGTTTGACTCTCTTGAGCGCTAAAGCGTGAGTTGAACCCGCTGATGTCGAAGCGAATTCGCGTCTTGAGTGAAGAGTCCGACTACGGGCTTGATCGAAGCTTGGCGGGCTCGCTGCGGCTCCGTGGTCCCGCCGAGTACGAATGGCAGTCCCTCGTTCCAATCAATACCCGTGCGGTGGAGATGCCCAGCAGCAATTACATGGACGTGAGGCCCAACAGTTGCGACGACATCATCGACCGTACACTCGGGCCAATCACTATTGCTAATCGGCTTGATCGATTGGTGAATTGCAGCGATACCGAACCGATCAGTGGAGGGGGAAGTGGGTGACCAGCTTGTAGACTCCCATCCCGTAGCTGGAGTGAAATCGCGACCATAGAGGGCCAACCCCTGACCGACTAGCTGTGGCGTTTCGTTAAGCTGCGTAACGAGCCCGTCTCGTTCGAACTCTTTGAGAACTTCTCGACCGGCATCGCGCTCGTGATCCCCGTCTATCGAATAGAAGGGAATATCTCGCTCAGCCAACCGTGTGAGTTGATCCTGTGCCGCGTCTTTCACCGTGCGAGGGATACCATGCCGGTCATTATGGAAGAGATCTCCCGTATTGAGTACAGCGTCCACCTCGCGCCCTATCGCGATGTCTATCGCACGACAGAAGCCCGTTAGACACCGGCTGTCGGACGAATACTCTCCTGTCTTGGTTAGTGACGCTCCTAAATGAGAGTCTGAGAGATGCAGCAGAGATGTCTGCGACTGCAGCTCATGGCCAGTAGTCGAGATCTTACGCTTGTACGCATTTGCACCAGCGTATCCAAGTTGACTCCAATCATGTTGTGAGTCCCGCTTGCCACTCACATGGCCGGCCACCGATGCTGGTTCACCGGTGTATTCACAGCCGGAAACAGGACAAGCGACCGTTCCCGAAGAGGATGTCGGCAGTTCATCATACAGTTCGACGTCGCCTATGACTGAACCTTCCCGGCCGCCGGTCGGGGCGGTGTGCTGATCGACAGGAGTTCCGGTAGCTGTGACCCATTGTGAATTAGATCTAGAAATTTCCTCGATTTTGATTTTGACCTCCTCGTTAAGCTCTGCTCCGGGAACTTCGATGCGGATACCCTCCTTCTCAAGTAGAGCAACCCCCTCGGCGGATTGCTTGAGAATACGCCCCGAAACGATATCGCCCTCTGAGAGGTCGGAATCCGTAGATTCTGTTCGTTCAGCGTACACGTCCTTCCGCAAATCAGAGTCCACAAGTTCGGCCTCATTCGGTCCAACCATCCGAACTTCGACCGTCCTCCCTACCGCCTCTTCCCGGACTGGACCGACAATGAAATGGCCGCCGTCGTCCTTCTCGACTACGCCATTCCCTTGATTACTGATCCGGTCAATCGTAGCCCAAAAAGTCTGACCACCTGAGTTACCCATTATCGATCAGACCTCCGTGTTCGTCAAAATGTTTTCCGACAATTTTGGGATGAAGCTCATTTCGTCGCCTCGTATTCGGTTGTGACTGCACGATCACGTCGCAGTTTCTCACGAACGTTCTCGCTTCGGCAATCGATATCCAGACGCCGGCGTTGCCAATCCTCCCCAGATTTGCCGTTCCACACCCCGTATAGCGTTACCTTTGGGAGTCGCAGAACGCCGAACAGCACCGAGAGCGTGTAGAGCGTATCCTGCAGTTCATCCCATGTAACGGTCACCTTCCGTGGAATGTCAACTGGGAAGCTCACATGCTGTGCGAGTACCCCCTCCTCACGAGCCAGCTCGACGAACCCGTGGTCATTGCTAAGGAGAATTACTCGCTTTCGACTATCTTGGTCGTACTCCGCGTAGGCGTCTACGATGGCTTCGTCGCCCGTCTCACTCTCGATCGTATCCGCATACCGATGGTCGCGGAGACGGCGGTACTCATAGAGCCCGAGGAACCCTTCACGATTGGCCCCAGCCGGCTGATTGTCCAGACGCGCGAACTCGGAGCCGAACGCATCCTCGAGGGCTCGCGTCTCGTAGTGATTGTAATGCCAGTTGAGTTCCTCGTAGATACCCGTCGCGAGGGCAAAGCCATTGACTGGGTTTCGTCCCTTGTCGTCACTGTATCGCTCCGGATCCAGTCGGAGTACATCCGGCATCCGCCAGGCGAGGAGGTTCGTATCGATGCCCAAGGCCACAGGCTGATGGCCAGCGTCAAGATCGGGATACCCCTGTCGGCGGAAGAACGTCTCCACGTCCTCGCGGTTTTCGGTGTCGATAAGGCCACCAGCAACGAGCGCTCGGATGTAGGTATCCTTGTCAGGCAGGTCGTCGTATGCCTGTTCGCCGTATGTCGTGTGGAGTTCCTCGCGGGAATCCTGGTACGTGAGCGCGCCCTGCGTGAATCGGACCGTGGTTGCGACGGGATCGGAAAGGTCGATTTCGAGGAGTTCTCCGATCTCCTCACACGGGTGCCGAACACTAACCGACGTAATGCCCTCCGTGTACAGCGCGTTGAGGAGGTGCGTGATGTGGTGGCGAGCAAGCTGCATTAGAAGACCTCCTGGAAGTCGACGAGTTCGACAACTGGTCTGGGGACATCGGGGTACAATCGGCCGTAGAAGCGGTTGTTCGAGACGTAGAGATAGAAGACGTGGTCGGCCTCGAACTGAATCCCCGCCTGAAACGCGATCGCCGACATGAACTTTCGACCAGGGGTGACGTCGACCGCCGCCGTACCCCCCTCATCCTGTATCTGGGCGATCGGTTCACGGAAGTGATCGACGATACCCTGAAAATCAGTCTCCGTCTCAAGGTTCGTCACGGAGAGGTCCGGGTCCTCACCGCCGTATTCGACGACAACACGCTCCATCATGGACGTGATGTCGTCGAACTGGTCACCGACCCCAGGATTCTCCAGCACGTACAGTTCGTCGGGGAGGAATCCCTCTTCACAGGCCGCGATGAGAGGATTGATGACCGCCTCCAGGTTCGTGCTCATAGTTGTGAGCCACGCATCGACCATTGCTCATCGACCCCCCGACTGAGCGGTGCTATCTTGCCATTGCTCGTGCTCGATCTCTGGATGCCGGACAGCTACTCGTCGAAGCGATTCGTACATGACGTGGAGTTCTCCGACCATCGTTTGGGCCTTATCGCGGAGGTCCGCAAGTTGAGCCTCTGGACTGGTGTCCGTCAACGTCTGTTGCTGCTGCGGGGGACGAATCTGCGTGAGGTAATCCAGAATAGCGCTCGTACCGCTTGCTAATTGCGGGAAGATCTCGGCAACTTCGTAGACGGCACGTGGGTGGTCAGCAATGACCTCCTCAGCGACCGAGATATCGAAGGTTGCTTCGATCTCCGCTGGCGAGTCGTAGCCACCGCTCTCGTTGCTTCGCAACAGTGCTTCGCCGGCGTCGGCGAACGTGCCGACTAGCACTCGCGTCGACCCGGCAATCGGATCCATGCGTTCGATGCCGACTGTGTCGGTCTCGGTTTCGGTTATCGGGTGCCGAATCCCTGCGAACGCCGCGTACGCCCGAACGAATGCATCCGCTGCTGCCTGCCCGTCACGCATGATTCGTTGCTGGTCTTGTTCGGGAAGTTCATCGAAGGCGTCGACGAACGGATACTGTGGCACAGGGACGAGCGTCGGCTGCGAGAAGCCCGGTTCCTCATCGAGATCAATTTGTGGGCCAGCGTAGGTGGAACATCGACCACTGTCGACCGCGTACGCTCGCCGTTCCCAGTCGAGCATCGCAGCTGTCGCCGGCGTCAGATCGTGGTACTCGGTTCTGATAGTGCGATGTGGCGCGGGATGAGGACGGTGTCCGATGGTCGCCTCCTGAAATTCGCGAGCGGAAATGTACGCAGGTCCCTCGATAGTCCGTTCCTTGAAGATGAGGGTACCGTCATCCATAGTCGTGCATCCTCTACCAGGAATCTGTATCCGAATCGTCAGCAATCGCTGCGCTAATCGCTTGAGGCGGTCAGATTCCTCGATCTCTTCCGTCCATCGATTCGGTATATCGGTCGATCCGAATCGAGCGCCAGCGACAGCGCCGGCGATCGCACCGACAGTGTCCGTGTCGCCACCGCTGTTCACCGCCTGAACGATCGCTGTTTCGGCGGACTCAGCGGTCAAACCATAGTAGAGCCCAGCCTGGAGCGAGTTGACGACGTATCCAGTAGTCGCAAGCTGGGCTTCGAACGCTGCCGAGTCGCGGTCGACAGTGACGACTTCCTGCACCTGAGTGAGTGCCGTTCGAAGTTCGTCGGGAGCTCTATGGGTATCCTTGAGCGCGGTCCCGAGTGGGTCGCGTTCGTCGCGAATCAGGTTTGCAAGCGTCCGGTTGAGAATCACACAGCCCCACTGGCAACGCGGGTCGGCATGTGTGATCGCCGACGAAAGCTGACTGACCTGGGTGAGTTCTACATCGAAGTGCCGAAACGCGATAGCGTGCGGCGCACATCGCATCACGCTCCCGTTGCCGGCGTTAGAACCCTCAGGCCGCGATTCCCAGACGTCCGCGCCAGCGTCGTCCCACGACGTTCCCTGCCTGATCTGTGACAGGGAATCGCGCGTCATCAGTCCGATATCGAATGGATCAGAATCAAGCCAGTCGACGAATCGATCCGCCACATCGGCCGGATCGAATCCACGGCGGTCGACGAGACTCTCCGCGATACAGAGCGCCATCTCAGTGTCGTCAGTGATCGTCCCCGGGGGCTGGCCGTGCGTGCCGTGACCGAGCATCTCCGTCACTTCGCCGTGCTGGGATGCGATCTCCTCGACGCTCTTGAATTCGACTGGTCGACCTAGTGCGTCACCGCAGGCCAACCCGAGGAGACATCCCTCTGCGTTACGTTCAATTGTCATGGAATCACGATGTCATCCCACCCGTATAACTCTGGACCAGCGAAGCCTCTAGAAGCCCTTAAAATTGAGAATCTCTCCGCCCAACCCTCTCACGGTAGTTGCAAAAGAAAGGAATTGTGCAAGGTTCCAGCGATCAGACCAGATTGATATCCTTCAGTATCAGGGGTGTGAGTTGTTTTGGCGCAAGTACTGGAAGAAACGGAAGTTGGTTGTTTCCAACTACGAACGTGCAGCGCGCTCACACTCGCGTGCACTCTCAATCATCTGCTCTGCAATCTCCTCCCACTCCTCATTCGTCGCTACACGTTCACCATTGCGGTCTGTGTCTGTCTCGATGAGAAGCGGTGCAATATCGTCGACATCGAACTTCCCCCAGTCGTACAGCTCGCCCACACCGAGTTCCTCCTTCACATCCTCATAGGCGGCATCAACGACCTCTCGCTGGTTCGGTGGGGCATCAACAAAGACATTCACAGGGATAGCAGCGAGCAGGTCACGGACTCGAATCTTCTTTCCGAGTAGGTTGTCGATTGCCACCTCAGTTACAGCACGTGAGCTATCGCCAGTCTCGAGGAACTCAATTGCATTCACAGAATCGCGTGTCCACTGAGGCAGGTGTTTGCGCGCTGCTTCCTTGGAGGGCTCATACGCGGGCGTCTCCACTTTGAGTTCGTAGGCACTCACCAATCCCCCGTCCAGTTCATCATCGGGAATCAACTCCGTGACGTTCTCTAAGAAGTCATTCGGGCCTTCGTAGTCACGGTCGGTGAAGATGACATCCGTGGTAAGGTAGATGTCTTCTGGAAGCGCGGAAACGTCGTTTTTGTTCTTTGTTCGTCCGAATTGTATGTGGTCCGGAAAGCGGTTATAGACGCGCTCTCGAGCGTTTCCGCTGGAGCTTTTCGAGAGCCCGGCATCCAGCGATAAAAGCAGGTATGCATCCCGTGTATTGAGTTCGTCTCTTACCCGTTTCCGCTCGATCTGGATTTTTTGCTCGACATCTCTTGCGACCGCGGATTGATCCAGCTCGCCCCGGTCAACAACGTCGATGATGGTGGCGACGAGTTCTTCGGAGAGGGCGTTCCGGTCACGAAACGGTAGGAAGTACTCTAGGAAATCGTCGTAGTACTCTTTCGGTGGTTCAGCCGGTGTTCCGTCGAGTGGGTCAGACGAAAGTGGTTCGTCGTGGTGGATTGCGTCGTAGGCGGTGCCGTACGCTGCGAGGAGCTTCTCGGCTGTATCGTTCCACTGCTCGAAGTCACAGCCGGACGCCGATAGTGCCCGGGAGATACCCGATTGTAGATCGTGGATTGTCTCGCCTGTTTCGAGGGTATCGTCTGCCTTGATGTACTCTCGGCACAGGACGAGAATCAGACGGATGTACCGCTGTTCATCGGGTTCGTTCGCGAAAACTGATTCCGCAAGTAGGCGGTACCCATCGCGTTTCAGGTGTGTGGTGTCAGTTGAGATAGTATCCGCCATCTGATCTATCTCGTCAACCGACGGGCGGAGTGACTCATCCATAGCGAGTTCATCGAAGGCGATAGTCACAAAATCGTCAACGACTCGGAGAGCTTGCTGACGCGAACGGTTCTCCTCAAAGAACTTCACTACATAGTCCAGTGATGGAATGCGCTTAGCCAGTTGTTTGAACGCGTCTTTTCCAGCGCGGGAGCCCGGAAGTAATACCCGGTGCTTCACGAGAGCGCTGTGGGTGTGGTCGGACTCATCGATTCCGTGGTAGCCCCAAAGAAACGCGAGGCCGGCTAGCAGTGAGACGAGCCATAACTGTAGGGTAGTGAGCTCAACGAATCGAATCTCGAAGAGGTTGATGTAGAGCCCACCAACTGTGATAACTGCGCCGAGTTCTGCGAATAGTCGCTGGAGTGGGTTGATGCTGGTAGTCATGGTGTTGGTGGTGCTTTCAGGCCCAACACAGAGGGCTGTCAATAACCAAGGATAGTTGGCCGTACATAAAAGAATTCGAGATAAGGTATACCGACCACCCCTCTCGAACTCCATATAGCGATATAAGATTTACAGTGAGACCGGGTGACCAAGCATCTATTTTCGGTTTTCACACAGACTCCAACAGTCTGTTTGTCCCCAAAATCTATATTCTATCTGTGATAAACGCGCTACCAACCAAAAATGGCAGGCTTAGAATTGAGAACTGACTCAGTGAGGGTTCTCTCGCCGAGTCATAGCCTCGAACAGCGGACACCGTGGAGGCCAACACAGTGAGCGACGCAACGACACCAGAAATCGATCGGGACTGGGAGGACGTCGACGACATCTCGTGGACCCTCCTCGAACTCGAGGAGCTCGTCGACGCGTACTGGGCTGTCGTCGCTCCGGTGATGGAGACAGACGGGCTCGATCCAAAACGAGAGAAACCGACACACAGCTGGCTCCGCGACCACGGCTTCCGACCGCTCCTTTACGCCCTACGGGAGTATCACGACAGGACCTTCGCGGAGTTTTGGCGCGAGGACCTCGAGCTCGACGCCGTAGAATCGGGCTACGACTGGGCAACCAATCACGAACGGACGATCGAGGCACTCGAGTCCTTCCTCACGTCACGGCGAGAGCGCAAGGGCCTTGCAGACTCGTCAATCGATACTCTCCGCTACCGATTGAACCGCTATGTCGCCGCCTACTGCGAGGAAAATGACACCGATGACCTCGTGACCCCCGTTGCTCGGGATGGTGATATCCCAGCCTACAAAGCAGTCGATGCGTGTTGGGCAGCGTTCGACCGCCTGCACGCGGATCTCGACGGTGGGCAAACCAAACGCCGGATTCATCTCGCGGTTTCGAACTGGTATGCGCATCTGGTGCGACGGAAATGGGCAGCGGTGAATCCCGCGGACGGCCTCGACGACGAGTTCGACTGGTCGAACGGTAATGACGATGACACGGATACACCATGTCTCGCAACCGAGCACGTTCGCGCACTCTACAAGGCGGCAGACGACCAGGAGGATCGCCTTCTGGTACTCGCCCTGTGTGCATGGGGTCTACGTCCGAATGAGGTGGCTAGCCTACGAGCGCGTCAGTTCGTCCTCGACGTCTCTACCGACGAAATCCCGTATATTACGTTCGAGGAGCGGAAGAACGGGCCCGGCGAGGTATCTCTCCTCTTCGGTAAAGAGGTACTCGAGGACCGCCTCGCGATGTTCGCCGATTACGAGGACTGGGATGGCTATCTATTTCCGTCGCCACACGCCTCAGGCGACTCGATTTCCCGGTGGACAGTCTGGAACCGCTTCACACAGCTCGCTGACCAAGCCGGACTCCCTGACGAGATTGGTGGTGCATCACCCTCGCCAAAGATGGGGCGACGATTTTGGTATGACGCCTATTCCTCGTCACTCGACGTCGTCCTCGGTAGCCTTGACGAGATCGCGGCCGAGCAAGGAAGCGCGAGTGCCGACGTCGTATTGCAAAATTACCTCTCAGATTCGCGGGCTCGGAAGCTTCGTCGAGAGTATATGCGGGACCAGCTAGCTGCCGCCTTCGGGGAGGAGTGACTGACGCCAGAGCGATCTCATCCGTGTCTGTTATCCGGTGAACGGTTGAGGACATAGCTCAGTGAATCACAGAGTCAGTGAATCAGTGAATCAAAGAGTTATTGAGTGGTTGATTTTAGGATTCAGTGAATCATAGAGGAGCGCTGAGAATATGTGAAGCACTAAATCAATGAATCAGTGAGTCAAAGAGATAGAGATTCAATGAATCACCTACCACGAGAAGTACAGAGTCACTGATTCAGTAACTGCCAGTAGCAAGCTCCAGTCCCCGAGGAATCAACAAGCGAGGATTCCAGAATGTGTTGACTCAATGAATCAGTGATTCTTTGATTTTCACTAAGTACAACGCCATAAGCGCCTGTTAGCGGTTTATACCGCGGAATACAGCACTTTACCATTCCCAGAGCGGGATTAGATGTCTGACGTGGATTTATGAGTCATTGAATCAATGATCGTACTATGACCGAGTCACCTCGTGGCTGGGGCGTCACACCATCGACTGGCATTCCCACGATCGCCTTCGGTAATCAGAAGGGTGGGACTGGGAAGACAACGGCGACAATAAACAGTGCAGCGGCACTAGCCTCGCGAGATCACGATGTTCTTGCGATCGATATGGACCCACAGGCCGACATGACGAAAGGGCTTGGACTGGGTCCGGGCGATGACAACGATCCATCAAGCCCGAAGAACGACATTCCAAATACGCTCGCTACGGATGATGCAAATCTTCTCGACGTCCTCGTCGACAATCCGCGCACGGACGACACGACTCTTTCAGAAATCATGATCCACAGCGACGATTACGAACACCTGAATTTCGATCTCGTACCGAGCCACAAGGACATGGGGCTTGCCCGGGATTGGATGGACGACGCAGGCGCTCGTCTCTCGTTGAAAGTTGCTCTCGAAGAGTTGGTCGACGACGGCTACGACTACGATTTTATTTTGATCGACTGCCCCCCTGATCTCTCGGTCCTGACAGATGCAGCGTTCATCGCGGCGCAAAACGTCTTCCTGGCTGCGCAAACCCAAGCGACATCCCGGGATGCTCTAGACGATCTCTGGGATCAGCTGGAATCCATCGAGGACAACCAACAGATCGAGATTGCGATCGTGGGACTGCTGGCAAACATGTACAGAGACGATGGTCAGTCACAGAAGTTCCTGGAGGCATTTGACGAGTCATATGCATCACTAGCGCCGATTTTCAAACTTCCAATGCGGGTAGCGATACAGCGCGCGTGGGACAACGGCTGCGATATTTTCGAATGGGAGGACGCGAACGATCAGCAAGTTGAGCGCGATCTTTTCTTGGAGGTTGCTGAAACAATGGAACGGGCGTTCGACAAAACGCAGGTGGAGGTGTAAGTATGCCCCGAGGAATGGACGAGCGATTTGAGGACCCATCAGAGGAAGCAGAAGACGAAGAAGTCGCCGGCAGCGACGAGACAGCAGAGGCGACATCGGAAACAGAGAGACAAGACCGTGAACCTGGAGCCGCCACAGAAGAGCAATCAGGTCAGGGGAAGGGTGCTGGCTCGGCGGATACTAAGTCTCCCACTGAGGAGGCAACAGAAACGGATGATGAACCATTGAACATCCGCGAGGACTGGGACTCAGCCACAATATACGTTGAACCGGAACAGAGCGAGGATATCGAGGTCACATTCACGCGGCTGAAGAAACAGTTGAAGCGAGAGGACGTCACGCTCGAGAAGAACAAGCACTTCTACCGGGGGATTTTCGAAGTGGCGTTCGGCGAGCACCGCGAAGAGACGAAGGAAAAGATCCGCGAACTAGCAAAAGAAGACGGTGATCAATGAATCACTGAGTCTTGGATTCAACGAAAGGAGATCAACGTTGTGACCCCTGAACTACAGGAGTGAAAGTTACTGTCTGGTTCAGCACCTCCTCAGCTGGATTTCCTCCGTTGAGAGCTTGGTTCGGTCGTTCCTGGTTGTAGTTTGACGGGAGGGCGAAGGAGCCGGACTCGTACAACAAGGCGTATCGACCCTACCTTTTATTTAAGTGGGGAAAGACCGCACAGGCTACAGGTTTAGAGTTTCAGTGAGTGGCTCAGGGTCCCCAAAGCAGACGGTCGAAGAATTATGTCGCACTGAACATCAAGACCTCCTCGGTGCATTAACGAACGAAAGCCGATGGAGCAAGGAGGCGGATCTTGGCGTCGGCAATCAAGTCGTCGCCTCCACGCACGAGAGTCGGACGGTTTTGGAACTCATCCAGAATGCGCGGGACGCGATTCGCGACGGATCCGACGATGACGGACGAGTGGCTGTTATCGTCGGCCCAGAATCCTTACTCATCGCGAACACTGGTCGGCCGTTTGAACTCGACGATGATGATGTGTTCGAGGCGGTCACTGGACTCGGCCGATCGGAGAAACTCGACAACAGCGACTCGATCGGTGAGAAAGGGGTTGGTCTCAAATCGTTACTCCAGCTGAGTGAGCGGTTTTCCGTCCATTCGGTCGTCGATGACGATCAGCTCTCGGCGCAGTTCTCTCGCTATCGCGCGGGCCAGATGCTGTTAGCAGGGTACGACCATTACCTCAAGACAAATCTCAGAAATGAACTCGATGTCGAGAGTTCCGTCATCGAGTCGTATCAGTCTATTCTCGACGAAATCCTAGATGAAGAAGCATGGTCGAGACTCCCATCAACGCCGGATATCGACACCATCGCTGAGCGGGAGTCGACCGAGGAGCAGGCGCCGCCAGCGCCAAGCGAGTTCCTCACCGATTTGCCTCGACTCTCTTTATTCCGGTACCCATTCCTCATCAGTACCGACCGCGAGGAGTCAGATGCAACAGGCCGGCTCGTTGACGCCCTCCTCAAGACAGGTCAATCCTCTTCATCAACCGCAACGCCGGACAACAAATGGCTCGAGGACCATGCCGACACTTACCAGACGGTCGTCCGGCTTGATTATGATGACCCGGAATGGACCGGGTTGCTCGATTCTGTTCAAAACGCACTCGCCGAAAGTGGTCGCGATATCGTCGACGCCTTTGAGACTAACCGGCGAAGCGCAAACGTTGGCGGACTGTCCAGCGACAAGACACCCCAAGCGCAATTCTGGGATGAGTGTACCGACCTCTCTGCGTCAACGCTAGTCCTCCTTGGGGAACTCGACGAAATCGATTTCCTCAAACTCGAGGGCGATGACACCGAGGAAACCGGTTCGCTTGAGATTAGTGACCGCCGGGAAGTGACTATCGAGACCGACAGTACCCACCAGTCGTCCATCGGCGATGATCCCGAACTCTCCCGAATTCCGCATACAGTCACAGAGGAAACGACCACTACTGCCGGCACAACCACCCATGAGCGAGAGTTCCTTCGATACTCACAGACACTGACCCCAGAGGTCCATCAGTGGTTGACGGATGAGGACCGCGACATCGACGCCGAATCGGCAACGATAGATATCCTGCTGGAACAGCCGCGCCCCGAGGCAGCCGATTGGGAACCAACGCCAGAACCTCTCCACCTTTACTACCCAATTTCGGATGTTTCGACGCCGTTCCCGTTCGTAATTCATGCTCCCTTCGAGGTGAGTTTCGATCGCCAACATCTCGCGACTGCTGAAAAAAACCAGACGCTCCTCAAGGAGCTCCCGACGCTCATCGCGACCGTAAGCGAAGACCTCATCCAAAGCAACGAGGCAACTCACGCTCCACCGTCGGGATATCGATCGTGGATGCCGTGGCTTGTTGCCCCCATCGACGTCGCCGAGACTGACGCCGAGACATCGCTCGCAAATGGAATCGCTGACACCCTCAGTCGACTCCAAGACACCGCGATCGTCCCGACTGACTCCCAGGAACCGTTGCAGCCGACGGCGACACTGCTCGACCCGACGCGGTTGGAAGCCTTCGAGGCATTGCGTGGGCGGGATGCCGCGCCGCCGATCCCTGCTACAGAGGTCATCGCGAATGGGAAAGCGTGGAAAGCCGACCTCCCCGAATCGGGGCCGAGTGACCAATCCCAGTTCAACGGGTTCCTTTCCCAGATCGGGTTGACCACGATTATCGAGACGATTGCAGCAGATGCATCGGAGGATGACCTCGTGACGGTCCTCTGTGACTTCTGGAAACGAGCCAGTACAACCACACCGGATGGTGGGTTCGATGCGTGGCATGTGACTGTCGAGCAGCCAACCCACGCAGAGCTGTACTTCGAGGCCATAGCGGAGGCGCTAGCCGGCCACGGCGCAGATGCGGATGACGACGATGAAAACGATGCAGAAGTCGATGCAGCGACCCGCCTCGGTAGACATGGTGTCCCCCTATTGCCGGCAGAGAAACACAAGGAAGGCACATCGACGACTGAGTCGGAGGAGGCAACCGTAACCAGATTAGTTCGCGCGAGGCCTAGCGAGGGGCAATCCGATGATGGATCCCGCCAACGGAGTGAACGCATCGTCTTCCGCCGCCAGGAGCCCGGTGAGTCACAACAATCCATGGCGGAACTCCCCACTCCACCCCAACAATTACCGGTCTATATCATTCCGTATCAAAACGAGTGGGTCGGCCCGCTCAAGCGGCATAACCGACGCTGGGGAACCCGAGAGCTGGAAGGGCAAGCAGCTTTCTATCGCCGTGTCGGCGCCGAAGCGGGTGGGTTCTCGGGCGACGAAAATGGCGACCCAGACGTCGTCGGCTACCTAGCCGATCTATACAAGCAATCCACAGCCGGACAAACTGCCGAGTGGGTGACCCCCCAGCCGTTCCACAACAAGCAGTTCGACGACGTCGAGGAAGTCTTCGCGTATGATACACTCACCGGTACCCCAACGGACTACGATGCGTTTCTCGAGCGACGATACGTGCAGACGATCCCGCTTCCGACCGACGACGGCAACCAACTCCCAGCCGAGCGACTGGTGTTCGGCCCCGAATGGGCGGAGAGATTCAGCGCCGTTGCGGATTCGCTCGCAAGTGAAAATGGCGTCGAGTATCCATTTTCCGGGACTGATGATGGTGAGGCCGAGCCGGCCGCGAAGTTCCGACGATGGGCCGCAGCAATCGAGTGCCGCCAAGACTTCGAACCCACGGACACCCCAACCCTCGCGCCGCCCAGTGACGAGCAGTGGGAGGCCATCCATGCACAGATGGACCTCTCAGAGGCAGAACGCAAGCGGTGGGAACTCTACTTCTTGTTGCATCTGGGCGTCCAGGTCGGCCCCCACATCGATTGGGGATGGCTCTTCCCTGGCCGAGGCACCGACGACCGTCGTACGGGCGCGCTATCACTCTCGGAAGTACAGTCCCTCGCGGATGCCGATCCCGAGTTCGAAGCCAATCCACCGATTTCCCCACCCGAAGACCTGCTGGAGCGGTACCAAACGATTAGTTGGCGCTCAGAACACCATCCAGCGTTCAGTGCCGGCCACTCGGGTAGCTGTCAAAAAGATTGGTTAGACTGCGATATTGAGGAGTGGGAGTACAACAAGGACTTGGCGATCCCAACGTGGTGGCATCTCACGGAACTCAATCCAGACGCTGACCGGGGTCATCGGGAGGCAGTTCGGGATGCGACGGCGCTTATCTGGCCAGAACTCACGGCGACCATCACAGACACTGCTTGGTACTGTGACGGTACGCATTACAGTCACCAACCGAATACACACGACGCCACGATTCCAGCGCTCGGGGTCGTCCAACTACAGGATGCGGCACTCTGGCCGGTCACGGAACCAGATACAGATGACGATCCTGCGGAACCGCCCGGTGGGTTGATGCCAGAGGACCTTCACACAGCAAGGCCACTGATCACCGCCGATGAGCAACGCGGTGCGGCCAGCTATCTGCCACGACTCGATCTCGACGAAATTATCGCAAGCATCGAGTCGCGGTTCGATTCGGATGGAGAACTGCCGAACGTCGACATTGCATCGCTGCCGACAATGCTTGGTGCACGGCCGCTTGATGGACTAACCCCGGCCCAAGCGGCCGATCGACTCAACGAGTTCTTAACCAGCCGTGCGGTTGCCGATACACATCGCACATACGACCATCAAGCGCTTTCGGCGATGGAATCAACATGGGATTCCCAGTCGAATACAGTGCCCACCTATGGATTGTTACGGCGGCTCACGGCGACCTCGCAAGTCAGTCGAAAACTCACTGATGAGGAACCCAAGCGCCAGTGGATTCGTCGAGATATCTGGCATACTGGCGTTCGACTCCCGGTCCGATGGGCCGACGACTCGCTCATCCTCCACGTTGAGGAGGACGTCCCACAAGTCGAGGAGCCTGAGCTACGAATCTACACGCAGCAAATCCCACAGCATGCACGCGAGCAGTTCGCCAATGACGAGTCCATTGCGATCGTCGAACGGCCCAGTCGAGAGGCACGAGCCATTGCATACCTGCTCGGGGGTGCCCCCGATGGGCCAATACCTCCGTTTGGAATTCAAACAGAGACGGAACAACCGGACCTCGGAGTTCCCGAAGACGAGTCCGAGCCAACAGCGCAAGAACAAGATGCGATAGAGGATCTCAAATCCACACTGAAGCCCCGGATAATCTATCTGCTAGCCGCATACGATGCAGATGTATCTGAGCCCGACCATAGATCGGTCTACAACCAGCTTAATGCGATCATCAACAATCCAATCGGGATTATCGAGAACCCAGAAGGTACGAGTTCGAGACGATCAACGCAGTGGTCACCGCCAACCACTGCTGAGGAAAAGCCTAATCAGATCGCTATCTATCGGAGCGCAATCGACGAGCACAGTGACGATTCGACAGAGATCCCGCTATACCTCGTAGCAGATGGCCTTGCCCAAGTTATCGACCAATATTCGCTTAGGGATGTCTTCGAGAACATCCTCATCAAGCCAGATTACGCACTTGATTACGATTACGCCGAACAGAAAGAGAATGTCCGCAAAGAACTCTCTGAGCTCCGAGAACAGCGATTCAAGCTGGTTCAAGCGGCACTAAGAACACTGCTTTCGAACATCGACGAGACGGCAAGCCCACCGGAGTTGCATATCGATCCGGACGACGATGTCGAACCCACGTTGGAGAAAATGGCGAACGCACCGAACGGGACGGAGGACACTGTCGTCAATGCGTGGGTGGAGGCATTCACGACTGCGGGGCTTGCCGAACCGGTCACCCGGCATTGTATTGCGGCCGCAGCGACGGAGGAGTTCTACTCACGACTCCAATATATTGCTACAGCACTCCAGAACGCCTCAGAGCTTCATCGCGATGACTTAAGAGGCCACCAAGTTTGGGATGAACTCGATTCGTGGCCGACCGACAGCGACGTCGAGCCCCTCCGAAAGTACCTCACTGCCGTCGCCAAAATTGACGCCTTCTGGGCGACGTACACAGATAGCGAATCAGATGTAGAAACCGCCTTCGCCCTGGCCGTCGAAACAGCTGCCAACCCAACAGCGCCACCGGCGCCACTGACACCAGTCATAGAGGGCATTCCCGCAGGCGACCGCGTGGCGACAGCGCTCAGGGACCGCTTGCTGATCGAACTCCCAAAACAAAGTGACGGGCCCATTCCCGAGTCCATTATAACGACCGTCGCCGAGTGGCACGCAACCCGCCACGAAACGTTCGCCGCCTCACTAAGTGAGGACGATGACACCAGCAAGCTCCTCAAGGCGTTCACAACGGCGCTCGAGAACCCCACCGAGTCGCTCGCGACTGTTATTGACGCACTGAACGGGTATCGTGAGGACACTGGTGGCGGTGGCGGCACTACGAGCCACGCCAAGCGACGGGAGCTCACCATGCAGTGGGTGTCAGCGTCGGATGCCGAGCTGGATGACGCGGTTAACTCATCTCTCACACTGGAGGATGCACCTGAAGATGGGGGCGCTCCCAGTATTGGATCGACTTCATCTAGCACCCCGACATCAAACGCAGAGATTGCTGATGACCGAGGGCGTGAAGCCGAACTGCTGTGTCTGGCGCGTACGTGGAACCAGTTCCGGACGCAAGACCAATCAACACGAGAGCGAATCCTCAAGGAACTCACTCGATGGCGGAGCGCCGATATCTGGCGAATGAAACCGGTTGAAGCCATCGCCGATATCGAGACAGATGAGCCAGCAATCGTGGGCGAACGGCCGGAAGTGGTCCTTCGACAGGCAACAATCCCAGATGAATCAGCGTATCGGACTGCATTCCGCCTGTTGTTCGACGTCTCTGACGAGCGTGGGCCCGGATTCGATTATATCGACCCTTTCGCCGGCATGGACGAAAAAGCGAACTCTGACTGGCGTCCGGAACATATGAGACGGGTCGAAGTCAAGGCCGTTACACCGGATCGAGCGACTAATGGCCGCGTCAAATTGACCGGAAACGAATTCCGGATGGCCCGCCGGCGAGGTCCCGAACCATTGGCGGGTGAGTTACCGAAGCAAATCCGTGAATCAACAGACCGCTACCTGCTCCGCTTAGTGAGTCTCCCGCGTGCGTGGCGCAGTAACAGTGCGAATGGCATCACAGTTAGAGACATTCAGGACTTCATTGACTACGGGAAATTTGAAGAGGATGATGAACCCCTCTGGGAGAAGCTGCGGGGTGGAGAGTTCTACGTGAGCTTTGGATCTGGCGACTGACTTGCTCCTCGATACATTCGGTGACTTGTCTGCGATCCAACCCCTCCCCCACACCACTACACGTTCGGCGCTATCGACAGAGTTCCTTTCTCAGCCTCCATTTACTTAATAGATCGAGTTCGTGCGTGTCTGTCAAAGAGGACTCAAGACATCCTCCTGGAAGCAGACGGTTTCAGCCGAGATTTGGAATACACATTCGTCGACCAACTACCCTACACACTCGCTGAGCAGGGTAATTAAGGAACTGATAGGTCGTGTTTTGTTGAGCGGAAAAGTTTAACAGTACTTTGGGAAGGTCGCCGCGACAGCGACTTCAAGATCAGAGGTATCGAAGCCCGACAGCGCTCAACCCCGCCGTTCATCGAGGACGTCCAGCGGGACTGTCTCGAACGGCTCGACGCGACTCGATCTCCGGACGCCGTACTCGACTGTCTTCAGGACGCGATCAAGCGCCTCCACGCTGGGACGGTGCCGGTCGAGCAGCTCGTCGAACGGAATCGTGTCTCCAAGCCGCTGGAAGGGTACACGCAGAATACACAGAACGTGTCGGCGCTGAAGCGGGCTCGGGATCAAGACCTCGCCATCCACCCGGGACAGGATATCGAGTACGTGGTCGTCGACGACGAGAAGAGTTCGCGAGAGCGGGTCGCGTTGGCTCACGAAGAGACGGAGTCGTACGATGCGTCGTACTACGAGACGCAACTCGTCAGAGCTGTCGAGAGTGTGCTGGCACCGCTTGGCTGGGATCGGACAGAGATTCAACGCGAGATCGCGGAGACTCGGGAAATGGACTTGGCCGCCTTCACCGAGATTGAGAGAGGTTAACCAACACTATCGAGGTATCGGGAGATTTGTTGGTTAACACTGAGTGGAGGCACAGAAGGGAGTTAGAGAGAATACCTCGCCCACACACCCCTCGTCCAGAGTGAAAACCAATCAGAGGTGTGGGGTGAGGTCCACGGGAAATAGGGGTTCTCGTGAGAGGAGATCAGCGAGAATCACGGAAGGACAGCCTGAGACGGGTGAACACGGAGGAAATGGAGCAGCAAACACGAGCAGCGGTTCGAAACCACCCGGACGAATGCCGCCTACGTCCTCTTCCCTGTGCTGAATGCACTTGGGGAGTGGTAGGAGGTAGATAGTAATAAAACCTCTAGGTAATACTATGCAGGTTGGTATGTTTGGAGGATCTTCGACTGTGTGACGACTACTGTTCGAGGGATACTCGTCTCACGTCTTGTGATTTCGATACTTCCCAGCCGACTCGTCGTGTGGTTTCTGCTGGATCAACCGAGGGACTCTCGTAGCGTTTCACTCTGGACGAGGGGTGTGGGGGTTCGATTCTGTCGTCCGTGTATTATGAGACGTTGAAGGAACAATCGCCATTCTGACTATTCGCCAACCACCGAAGCGGCATCAAAGCCAAAATCGGGATTGGTATCTCCCGATCTTCCTCGTCAATCGGAATCAAGACACCCGATCCCGACAGTTCCGATTGTACCCTGCTTTGCTTCGGCTGGAGATCTGACCTGCGTCTTCACTCTTGATTGGGGGTGCCGATGAACGCTCGTCACCATCACTTGAGGCTCACACTCCACTCCAGCTCGTCACACCGTCGCTTTCACTCTGGACGAGGGGTGTCTGCCGTGCGTCAGACGCCCAGTGCCGATGTGTCTTCTCATAGAAATGATTGATTACCTGGTTCGGGAGATACACTCTGGACGGGGGGTGTCGTCTCAACCAAGTACTTTGCTCACCGGGTGGCGGGCTATTCACTCTTGACCAGGGGTGTGTCAAACCCGCTCCAGTCCGGCGTTTTCACTCTGGATTGGGGGTGCCGGTCTGCGTCGGTAACTCACGCTCGGAATCCGATTTCACTCGGGACCGACTCGACCCTTTGTGAGGATGATACGCCAGCGACAAAACATCAGAAGACGACCATAGCCCGATTTACACTCTGGTCGAGGTAGCCAAATCATTAAGTAGGTCCCATCCGCGATGTCTGATATTGATGGCTGAGGAACCGTCCCAACTCTCTGACTTCGACGGCCGCTACGAGGATCCCGCCGACGATCCCCTCTTTGACTTTGATGAAGACGACCCCGACCGGGCCAATATTTTCGCTCGAAAGGAACTGCTGAAGGTTGGCCACGTCCCTGAAAGCGGCCGTATCGTCGGCCGGGATGGCGAGATCAAGGCCGTTGCTGCTGAACTTAGGCCGATCGTTCGTGGCGATCCGCCCAACAACGTGATTATTTACGGCAAAACGGGGACCGGGAAGTCGCTCGTTGCCCGTCACGTCACAGAACGAGCCCGCCGAGCCGCGGAGTCGAACGGTGTGTCCGTCGGCACGGTCTACGTCGACTGCGCGCAGCACAACACACAGACACGCGTCGCGAGGACGGTAACTCGTTCACTCAACGAGACGGACGAGACTGACTTCGATATTCCACGCGCAGGGATTGGCAGCGGTGAATACTACGACTATCTCTGGGAGATTCTGGATACTGCCTACGAGTCAGTCATCATCATTCTCGACGAGGTGGACCGACTCGATGACGATGATATTCTTATGCAGCTCTCGCGGGCTCGCGAATCGGGAAAAGCGGATTGCCACCTGGGCGTCATCGCAGTCAGCAACAAGATTGAGTATCGCGACCAGCTGAACGAACGCGTCAAGTCGAGTCTTCGCGAGGAAGAGTTCGTCTTCCAGCCCTACGATGCGAATCAGCTGCGCGAGATTATGAAGCACCGACGGGACGCGTTCCACGATGGCGTTCTCTCGGATGATGTGATCCCGCTGACGGCGGCACTAGCCGCTCAAGAACACGGTGACGCCAGAAAGGCCATCGAAATTCTTCGTCACGCCGGCGAACTAGCCGAACGAGAAAACGTCGACACAGTCGTTGAGGAACACGTTCGTGATGCTCAGGAGTGGGCTGAAATCGATCGGTTCGAGGAGCTGCTACGCGGATCGACGACCCAGGTCAAATTCATCCTCTATTCGCTCGCGCTGCTCACCGAAGAGAATCCGAACGAGGATGGATTCTCTACCAACCGGATTTACGAACGGTATCAAGCGACGACAGAGAAGGCCGATGCGAAGACTCTCAGCGAGCACCGCGTCTATGAGCTGTTGAAAGAGCAGGCGTTCCTCGGCGTCGTTGAATCAACTCGGACCGGGGGTGGCCGGGGTGAAGGCAGTTATCTCGAGCACCGGCTGGTTCAGGACACCGGTATCGTGCTGAAATCTGTCCTCCGGGATAGCCGGCTGGAAGACCTGGCCAGCTCCCGTTTCGGTCGCTGACCACACCCCTGATCACGAGTGTATCTCTCGATACGTCGGAAACGTGGGGTGGGTGATCCGAGGTCATCTTCTACTCCCAATAATCGACTTTGGCCGGGTGACGAAACGACGGAAACGTGGGGGGTGTGATCCCCTCGATCGTGGCTGCGTTCCCTCCACCAACCTCCAGTTACGACGGAAACGTGGGGTGGGTATCTTCTCTCCGAGTGTTACCTGTTTGGACTGACCGGACCCATTCACACTGAGGGGTGTGGGGTGGGTTGAACCCATTCACACTCTGGGGGGTGTCCTCTGCTACGCTACTAATTGCGCTTGACAAACCTCCGGCTACGGTTCACCACCGTCTACTCGTCGGGACTGACGGGGCCTTTATACTGGGAACGAACTTTTTCGCCTTCTCGCCACTGCCAGTAGTAGTAGCGGTTGTCGTTAATCTCCTTGATCGTGATCGTTGCTTTGGCCGGGACGTCGTCCGGGAGATCGTCTGGCCGCTCCTCAACCTCTTCTTGATCTTCCGACTCCTCGAGACGGGCCTCTCGCTCCTTGTGCTCGGCGAGCGCTTCAGCATACGTCGCAACGTCTCGGAGTTGCTCCGGATCCGACTCGTTGAGCGTCTTGACGATCTCTGTCGGTAGGTTCGCCGGTGGGGTCGGGGGTTCGTAGGACATCAGCTACTCTCGTGTTAACCAACATGACCCACGAATCCATAGTTTTGTTGGTTAAGACGGTGGAGACGGCTCGCGTGCTCGCTGGCTGTAACACTACTCGAAACTTCTTTATATAGTAGTTTCGTACTATGTTACACCGTGCTCCGGCGCATCGAACTCGAGGTCCTCGCCACGGTCGACCGCGGCGACACGATCTCCGAACTCGCGACGAAACTCGACCACAGCGAGAGCTACCTCTCTCGTGCCGTCGCCGACCTCGTTGAGAAAGGGCTCGTCTACACGGAACGCGATGGCCGGCGAAAACGAGTCGCCCCGTCGGATGCTCGCGCCGTCGAACTCTATCGGGACCTCGTCCGCCAGCACTCCCACATCGACTTCCCCGAACTGCTGACCGGGAAGGCACTCGAGGTGCTGTACTACCTCGACCAGCCGCGAACCGTCTCCGAGATCGCCGACCGGAGCGACAACTACCGCAACACGGTCAACCGTATCCTCAAGCGGTTTCGTGACCGTGGTCTCGTCGGGACGGCCGACGGCCGCTACGAGTTCAACGCCGACTTCGACCGCCTACACGCGTTCGCCCGTGAACTCGCACACCATCTGCATCGCCAACGCCTCGAAGCCGTCGCCCCGAAGGGCACGATTCTCTGGGAGGACTACGACGAATTCCTCGCACAGGCCGAAACGGAGATCGACGCGGAGGCGTTCCACGAAACCGGCCTCGCTCGATTCGCGGCCTTCGACCTCCAGTTCCTGCTCACCGAGCACCGCTACTACGTCTACTCCGAAGACCTCGACGTAGTCTCACCGGCGGAGCTCTGCTGTCACACGCTGCTGATCGACGACGGCAGCCGCCACCGCTCGTACTGTCTCCTCCTGCTCAGCCACGTCGACGTCGACGAGGAGGATCTCCGAGAGCAGGCGGCGAAGTATGGCCTCGAAGACGAAATCGACGCCTTGCTCCGCTACCTCGAGACGCACGGCGAGGTCGACGACGACCGGCTCCCGGAGTGGGACGAGTTCCAGGAGTTGGCGGCTGACTACGAGGTGCCACTACCACCATGAGACCAACATTCGGACGTGAGTACATCGAGAACGAATTCCAGCGAATCGGAGACGGGCTATCTGAACCGCTCACGGTCTACCTGATCGGTGGTGGCGCGATGTCGCTGCGCGACCTCAAGGGGGCGACGAAAGATATCGACCTGGTCGTCCCAGATGGCGACGCGTACGGTCAGCTGTGGGCCGTCCTGATGGACCTCGGGTATGCGGAGGTTCAATCGCTGGATCCAGATTACCGGGCGCTGGGGGCGACGAGCTGCGTCGAGAACGACGATGGGTGTCGCCTCGATATCTTCAACCAGCAGGTCGCGAACAAGCTCGTGCTCACCGACGGTATGCAAGAGCGCAGTGAGCCGTTCCTCGACACAGATCGACTGACGGTCCGGCTGGTTAGCAACGAGGATATCTTCCTGTTCAAGGCGATCGCAGGCCGCGACGACGACATCGAGGACATGAATATGCTCGTGCAGGCCGGCCTCGATTACGACGTCGTCCGGGATGAACTCGAAGCCCAAATCGAACGCTTAGGAGATGATCAGTTCGCCACGTTCGCGAACGAGGCGTTGGTCGAACTCGAGGAGCGGTACGGGGTAACCACGCCGATCGAGGCCCGCGTCCAGGAGCTCACGAATAGGTACTACCGGGGGCTCGAAGTCCTCCAGGCACTCGATGAACCGATGACCGTCGACGAACTGGCCGCCGAACTGGAGCTGGATACCGACGAGGTTCAGGACCGGATCGCGTATCTCTCAACGTTCGACCGAGTCCGTCGGGATGGCGACACGGTCCGACCTGTGGAGTAGCTCAATCGCTACCCTACGGGGAAGGAAGGCGGCCGTCTGGGCGGGGAACGCGGCCCCGTTTGATCTCGTGATCGACGCGACGAAGGTGCTTGCAGCCGCCCTCGGGTGAGCGCTGCTGCCAGTCGGGACAGGTACACGATTCGTCGATGACGTCGACTTCGTACCTGTTACCGGACGCGGACTGCACCTCGTAGCAGCCACCTTTCGAGAGGAGCGAGACGTCCATCGCTTCGCCGACGGCACGCCTCGTGCGAGGCTCAAGATCGTCCTTCGACTGTGCGTTCTCGTCGACGACCAGTCGGTCGCGAACGTCGCCCGTTCGGCCACCGTCCGGAGCGACGGCTTCCGCAGGGCCACTGAGCCGCTCGTGGAGCAGTTCCTCCACCGGATGGCCCCGGCCACAGGTAGTGGACCTCGCGGCGCTCGCGATGGTCGTAGGAGCCGCACGCCGCTGCGCTCCCGGTCCAGACGCGCCAGGCCCCGAGCGCGGCCATCACGTCGACGATGTCGCGGGGAACCGTCTGGTGGTCGTCCGGGAAGAACACCCGGAAGCGGGTACACGCCTCCTGCGGCGGGACGGTCTCCCACCAGTCTTCGCTGGAGCTCCAGCTGTCGTACATCGCCTCGTCGCTCCCGTAGCCGACGGTCACGCCGTTGATCGGCGTCCAGTCTGCTGGGAGGTTGTCCGCCTCGCCTTCAAGCACCCGGAGGACGGTGTATCGGAGGTACTCGTGAGCTTGGTTGTCTGTCGTTCGAGCGACTTGGTCGTGCTGCTCGGCAACGTTCTCGGCTTCCTCAAAGACCGTCGTGAGATATGGTTCAGTCATCATTCGACGGAGATCTGAATGCGCCTCCGCCCCTCGGCGGGCGCAGAAAAACTTAACCAACAGAGCGGAAGGAATCCATCACTCTGTTGGTTAACTGAGTGAGGACGAGGATTCGCTCTCGAGAACGTCGATGAGTTCTTCTGCCGTTCGACTAATCCGGCCGAGGCGCTCGCGAACGATCTCGGGATCGTCCGACTCCCACGCAGCGAGGTAGAACGCTGACCCGCTCGTGTCGAGCCCGCAGTAGCGCCCGACGACGTACGCAACGGCTTCGGCCTCGACTTCGCGTTTCGCCCGCTCGGTGTCGTCGTCGACATCGAAGTGGAGCAGGGCGTGTGCGTACTCGTGAATCAGCGTCCGCGCGAGGTCGGCCTCGTTCTCCCGATCACGCACCTCGACGAGCGGCTGAACGTCGACGAGGCTCAGCTGCTCGCAGATGCCCTTCGCCTCGCCGTGGGTCCACTCCTCGGCTGGAACGATCCGCACCGTCACGCCGAGGTCATCAGCGGCGTCAGTCAACTGTTCGACGAGATCGCCAGCGTCGCCGGTCGCTTCTGTGTCCAGGTCGGGAAGCGGCTCGCCCTCGGTCTGGGAGACATCGAACACCGGCGCGGGCTTGAACCCGACCAGGCCCTCGGACCACTCCTCGGGCGACGTCTCATCGTAGTCACAGTCGCTATCCTCGTGATAGCTCGGCGAATTCTCACACTCCGGGCACTGAGTGGTGATGATCGGCGCCCAGATCCAGATGGCCGACTCACCCTCCTGAACGTGGCGGTCGAACTCCTCCTGCCACGTCCGGTAGCCCGCCACTCGGCTCGCTTCGGGATACTGCCGCTTGATGAGGAGCGTGTTCCGGTAGGAGTAGTCGTGGAAGCGACTCTGGACGTCGAGCCACTCCTGGAACTCGTCGCTGGCCTGCGCGTCGTCGACGCCGGCGACGAGGTCGTCGATCCACTGTTCGATGGTACTGTTCATCTCGTCTGATCGCGTGTCGGTCTCCTCGAAGGAGACCGACGAGTCTCTGGTCGTGGACATCGTGTTCACCGAATCGAGTTCACGGCAACTGCGTTTGTTCAGATCGCGCCGCACCCCTCAGGGGCGTTCAAAAAACCGCTCTGTCGGTCAGCGGAGCTCGTGGCGTTCGTCCGCGAAGCCGACCTCGACAAGGTACTCAAGGAACTTGTCGAACCGCTCGACGTCACTGGGCGTGTCGGTCGCAAGATGACGCGTCCACTCGATGGCCCACTGGAAGGCAGGATCCGTGCCGCCCTTGCCGTGAATGTACCACCACCGGGCCGCTTTCAGCACGACCAGCGGATTCGTCGGCGGCTGCTCACCGGCGAGCCCACGGGTGATGGATTCGATTTCGTGGGGGACGTCGGCGGAATCGACCTCCGCTGATTGCGTGTTGTCGATATCGACCGGGATCTCGTCGATCGAGACGTTGTCGGGACTCTGTTGTTGACTCACTGGAAGTCACCTCTGAGGGCTCTCGAAGAAGCCCTCGCCCTCTTCGGGGGCACGAAAAACAGAGCAAGCTTATTAACCAACAATACTGAAGCTCTCGCGGAAATGTTGGTTAAGAACAGAGCTCAATCTTCTTCCTCACGCAGTTCTTCAGCTTTCCACTTGAGCCGGCGCAGAATCTGCGTTCGATTCTGGTGGGCGTTCTCGTAGGCAACACACTCCCGAAGCGTCTGCATATCGGGAATCGTCGCGATACCGGCCTTGACCAATCGGTAATTCGGTGCTTCAAGACGCTTCTCAGGTGGGAATTCGTCGTCACTCCCGTCGCTAATCGTGGACTGTTCCATCTCGGTAGCCCTCCACCCCTCTAGGGCGAGAAAGACAGAACAGGCGACTACATCACCGACGCGGCGTCAGGCCATCGCCTCTTGGAACCGCTCACGCAGGGCGTCCTCGCGTTCTTCGAATTGCTCAACTTTCTCCTGCAGGTCGTCACTGATGCGCTCTATGCTCGCCAGTGCTCGTTCGCCGGCCAGCGAGGCCTGTGACCCGTCGTCACCGTCCGCCTCTAGCTGCTGCTCGTACGCCTGCTCGACGCGCTCGATTGTACCTTCCGGGTTGAACAGAATGTCGTTGGCGATCCGAACGTATTGATCGAGGGATGCCCCCTCTTTCCCCTGGAAGAAGTGGGTGAGAGCGTACGTCGCGCCGGAATGCAGCGTCCACATATCGATCTCGAAGGGGGACGCCGCATTGGCTTCTGCATCGCCGGCGGCACGCTCGGCCAGGTAGTCCGGGAAGCCCAGCAGGGTGTAGAACTCCGTGACGGTGAACGGGAGCTCCGAGAAGTCGAGGTCGATATCCTGAGCGTCTCGGATGAACTCGAAGAGGTCGTCGGCGACGAGTTCGACCTGTGCGAGGAGTTCCTCCCACCAGGTGCGGAAGTTCCGTACGTCGCCGACGTGCTTGATAACCTCCTTGTCGGTGAGCGAGCGCATCGTGTTCGAGCAGTAGCCATCCTGGGCGAACCCCTCCACGTAGACGGCGTGCTCGCCGAAGAAGTCGTAGCCCGACGTGACGCCCATCGTAATCGGGTCCGACCGACCGGGGAGGCGCACCTCGAGGCCATCGAACATGATGTCCATGTGGACCTCGCCGCCGCCCCGGTAGCGCCGAATCTCGCCGAACATTACCTCGCCCAACGGCGTTCCGTCGATGGTCTCCTCGCGGAGGACCTCTTCTAGCGGCCCGTAGACGTCGACCGGGTTGATGATCGAGTAGCTGTCAGTGGGAACGTGGAACAACGGGTCTGTCTCCGCGTCCTCATCTCGGGCCTGCTCCCGAGCCCGACTCGGCTCGACGAGCGCGTTGAACCGCTCCGTCTCGACCCACTCGTCGGTGTACGGATTCTGGTACGCCACGGTCGTCTCGACGGCCTGCGGAAGATCACGAACCGCCTCGGCGAAGGTCACGGGGTCTGCATCTGCATGATGCTCTCGGTACCACTCGGGTAGTTCGGTGTCGGTACGTCCATCGACGCCAGCCAAGATGGTTCTGGACTCTGGATCTTTCATTGCAGTCACCTCACTGCAGGAATCCTCGTCGACGAGCGCCTGCCTCGTCTCGCGCCCTGCGCCCTCTCCCGGGCGCAAAAACAACACAAACGAGAAGAGGTGGTTGTCTGGTTGTTCAGATGCACTGTCCCCCCTGCTGAGGTGGATACCGCAACTGGATTCAATAGAACCGGAACGCTTACTCGCTATGACAAACTCCAGTCAACTATTGTGGCGTCATTCCTTGAGGCATTAGCCAAGCAACGAGTTTGGCACTGGCTGGAGGAGTCTAAGGGATACACAGTCGATGGTGAGGTCAATATCGGGACTGGTCGCATCGACCTGCTCGCGGAATCACCGTCGGGAGAGATTATCGGGGTCGAGCTGAAGCGAGCATCTGAATTCGGGCTCGATAGAGACGTATATGCCCAAACCCATCGGTATATCGACAGCGGAGCCCTCGATAAGCTGTACTTTGCTGCTCCCGACGCCGACAAACTTGGAACCAATCCAGAATCGGATCCTGTCGACCAGATGAGTATCCGTGCAATAAGCTATCGGTTAGCTGCGGGCGTTGATGAGGACTGGTACACACCATCGGAGGTTATCACTCACATTCGGGACGCGATCTCTGCAGACTTTCTTGCCTACTCGCTGGAGCATCGTACTGTCGAGGACCTAATTCGGCAACTGTTAGATCGTTCCCCGGAGGATAACGAGCCGATATCTCTCGACGAGGCTGTTCAAGAGCTAAGACGGACACAACTTCCAGAGGAGTTGGGTGTGATTCACGTCCCGATCGAAAAGAACGGATCCAAGTCCGACTTTTCTAGCCTGCTTACTTCCGGTGACGGTCCGATGCCCTCGATCGTCCGGGATGCCGAGCCAGTCTATGCTGGCGATGATACCACTGGCCAGATCTCTCCGACAGAAGAACCATCGGTGCGACATCATACCTGGACTCATTTTGGTGGCATCCCGGAAGCCCATATCCCGAACGACTTGGATTCGGACACTCCCACTCGCCCAATCGACATTCTGGCCTTCGAAGGGGATATTGATCCGACTGCAGCGGTCGAAACCCCCGAATCGAATGCGGTCATTGGTATCGAGGCAAAGGGTGAGAGCTCTTTTTCGGGTTCGCGAAAAACCGAGCAATTAGAACAGTTCTTAGCAACTGAAACTCTTTCAAAACTCTATCTTGCTGTTCCAACAACGCTAAGCGAGCGTGCAGTCACATTTCTTGAGAAGCACGGATTTGACACAGTTGGACTCATCACCGTAGACGACACCGGTGGCGTCAACATCGTTCGCGAAGCGACGCACCTGACGCCGAAATACGATGGCTATCTCGAGAATCATCATGATCGGAAGGTCGGGTATGGCGATCTCGACCTCCCGTGGCTTGAACCAGTCTCAAACCTATACCTCACCGACGAAGAAGCCGAACGGGTCAAGCATCCCGATCCAGTCGCCTACGCGAAACCCATTATTGAGGCAGCCGACTTGGACGCGCCCGCAGGGAGCTGGATTGACGTCGACGACTGGACGGGCGCCGAACGAACAGAAGATGAGTTCACAAAGGAGCGAGTGCGGTACTACCTCCTCCGTGGAGTGAAAGCTGGCCCGTACCTCCTCGACTCTGATGTCGACCAAGATGAGATGATGGGCGGCTACACTCGTTTGGCATTGGAGTGGTTCGAGGACACTGACGAACCAGGGCTGAAGTTGAACTTTGGCGGTGGCTCGTGGGTTGGGGGCTATCTCTGGTTCACTGGCAAGTCCATCCAGCAGCTGCTCTCGGTTCTCCTGAACATTTCGGACCTCAATGGGGCGACGATACGTGGACAGGGCAAAGTAATCGATTTGGAAACATTCCCGATTCGGGGTGACAGTAAACATCTTCGGCTACAGGGCCGTTTCGGAGAAGAGGATCTCTTAGAATTAGAGATCCGGAGTCTTGTCGACGAGGGCGAAGGCGACGAAATCTTCGAGGTGGACTTAGGTTCGGGTGAGAAAGCCGGCGTGACGGCGCAGTTTACCGAACCACAGTGGTACGATTTGGTGGCTACGTTGGATCACCTGCTGGCTGGTGGTACGTATCGAGGGCTGCCTGGGGAGTTTGACTCGACTCCACGTATTGGCCCGTTAGGTGAGGACACCTGGGACATCGGGACAGATATTGAGGAAACGTCGAATCCAGTCTCGATTGAGATGCGTAACTCGGATACCGACTTCCTCAGGGAATAGCCGCCGTTAGCTTATTCGTCGGTCGCTTGGTGCTTAGGCTCTTGCCGGTCGTTGTATCGCTCCAGTTAGCGCTCGATTTTCTCGAGCGCCTCGACACCACGTTCGAAGAGCTGGTGGGTGGCTCGCGCTAGCCGAAGTGTCTCCATCAGTGCTCCCCCTCCGGGGGTTCGATGAGGTCGTTGCTCTCTTCGGCGAGTTCCTGGATTACCCGTTCCACGTCAGCCTCCTCGGCAACCGCCCGATGTGCGAGCGGGGCAGGATATGCACGGTCGCCTTGGCTGCAGAGTACGACCAGCCACTCCTCCCTCCCATCCCCGAGTACGATGTAGTGGTCGCGATCAGCGCGCTGGAAGACCCGCCGGTCCGGGCGAGAGACGGCTCGCCAGTTCTCGGGGAGCGTCGGTGACGGCCGTCCACCGTCGGCGAGGGCGACGACGTCGTCGGTAAGGGTCGCCATCGCGGCGTCGATCTCCTCGCCGGGGAGGTGCCAGCACGCCGCGGCACCGTCGCACTCCAGCTGCGAAACCACCTGATTCCGGAACGCGATGTAGTGCTCACGGGCGAACTGCTCATCGTCGTAGTAGTCGAGGAGGAGCGCGCACGCGAGCTGGGCGGGCCCGCTACCACTATACCCCCACTCGAACCCGCTTGGACTGTGGTTGACGAGGTCCAGACTGCGCTCGAGGGAGAGTCGCCGATGCTCCGAGAGGTTCAGGATGACGGCTTGGCCGTCGACGCGGAAGCCGACGTATTCGACTGTGTCTCGGTGGGACTGACCGGGCGATGCGACTGGAACCGATTCCGAACTGGCCATAGGTACATTCCCGTTCATCGTTGCTCGCGGGCGGTTCGGTGACCCCCGCACCCCTCTCAGGGGTTCAACAAACAGGACGGCGCCGCGTTCGGCAACGTATTTGGCAGTTGCAACGTACTGTCCACATAATTGAGGATGGCTGTACTGGACGATCTCTCGGGGTTCGAGTTCGAGGACGTGATGGAGGACGTGTTCCGCAACCTCGGCTACGAGAACGTCCGCCAGGCCGACCGCACGGCTGACGAGGGGCGCGACGTCATCATGGAGGAGGTCGTCGACGGCACGCGGCGCGCGATCATCGTCGAGTGCAAGCACACGGGGACGGTCGGGCGGCCGGTGGTCCAGAAGCTCCACTCGGCGATCGCGACGTTCGACTTCGACGGCCCGAAACGTGGGATGGTCGTCACGACTGGCCGGTTCACGAACCCTGCTCAGGAGTACGCAAACCGACTCCAGCAGAACGACGACCCACACCCAATCGAGTTACTCGACGGCGAGGACCTCCGGGAGATTGCCGACGAAATTGGCCTCGACCTCTACAACGGTCGCATCGAGATCCTCTGCGACAAGACCCTGCGCCCGTACGACCCGGCCGCCGACGTCGACGCGCCAGTCACGGATGCGTTCCGCGACATCGAGAACATCGAAGCCGCCGACCTCCCAGAACCGCACTCATCGGTGACGTTCCGCCCAGTGGTCGCGGTCACCGCGAACACGAACGCCGTCTTCGAGACGTCGGTTGGCGTTATCCACCGAATCAACGACCGGACCCGATTCGTTGCCAACGCCGAACGCGGGCAGCCGCAGGTCGTCGAGGAAGACGTCGCGACGCTGGTCACCGAGAACCTCCACACGACGGTCGACCTCGACGCCGAGCAGTTCGGAGAGGTGTTCGACGACGTCGAGGAGCGCCGGTTCGGGCAGACGCAAACGGAGTACAAGGAGTGGGCCGTCGAGCGGCTCCAGCAGCACCACACGACGACGGTCACCTACACCGGCGACAACAACGTCACGTACAACAAGACCTGTGAGCCGAACCGCTCGGACATCTCTGTCCAGTCGATCGAACCAGTGTACCTCCCGGAAGTTCGGCACACTACCGACGTCCAGGAGTACACCTACCCCTACGAGTACTACGCGGCAGGCCCGTCGAGAGTGACCGCCGAGGACGGCATCCATCAGTGCGTCCACTGTGATACGAGTGGCGTCACCGAGACGTACACCTACTGTCCGAACTGCGGGGCCATCGCCTGCTCCAGCCACACCAAAACGGAGCGGCTGGAAGGCGAACCGGTCTGTACGGGCTGCGCGGTGACGGAACGGTTCGCATTGAAGACGAAGTACTTCTACGACGAGGAGAATCTCGAGGCCTTCCGCGAGGAGTACGCCGCGATGCCGATCCACGAGAAGGTGATGGAGAATAAGCTCCTCACTGCTGGTGGAGGAGTAGTTACGGCTGTTCTACTACTGCTTGGCATCCTCGCACTTGGTGGTGTAATCTGAGTATCGAGGTGTCGAATTGGTTATCGCTCGGCCCAGGTCCGACGGTATTCAATAAAGTCTCGAGGATGTTGATGATCTCTCGCCCACTCTTTTGCTTCGCCAGGTGAATCACACCGCTCAGCGGTTTCGCAGAGGGTACATTTCGCTGTTACCCGAATCACCATTACAGGATTTTCTGTTTCCGGCGGCTCATCCACGTAATCCATACTGGACCAATCGGACTTATCGATTAAAACGGGTATTGTTCTCTGTTGTCCTGGCAATGGTCTGCTCTGAGCGCAAACACCTGGTTCTGATACGACCCTTTGTTCCCCCTGTCAATTTTGTCGAGCAACGACTATTCTACAGGTATGCCTTCCAATCAGGTCGGAGATGAGTGGACCGTCGAGTGGATGACGCCCAAGCCGAACAGCGATGAATACCTCGATAACTTGGTGCTGAGCCCGGAACAAGCAGCTGAATACGGGGACGACCTCGTTATGGCTCTGCGTGTCGACGACGAAATCCTTCGAGAGCGGGGATTAGACCCTAAAGAACCGTTTGGCTGGAAAATCGAAAACGGTGAGCTACTGATGAAACAAATTTCTCGCCAAGCGTTTGAATGGGTCGCGGAAAGCGACCGAGAGGATTCACTCTATGCACAGCAGGTATTGGATTCTCGAGCTCGACGGCGGATTCGTAACTCTCAGTAGCAATCTGCAAATCATTCGTTCCGAAGAATCCTATACTGGGTGCTCCTTCTCTTCAGAACTCGAACCTTGGGAGTGTCCAATTAACGATTAGCTTGGTTGAGCTAGTAGTTCGTCGACGGCGGCCGAGAGCGGTCCTTCAAACTGCCAGCTAGCCCGATCGAAGGCTTCCTCGGTCGGACCATCCCAGCGCGGGAAGGCGGAGTGACCACTCACTTTGACGGTCCACTCGGACGGCTCCTCGAACGGATTCCGTGTCGGGAGTTCGACGACGTAGAGGTACTCTTCGTCGCCGTGGATGCCGTCGGCCGGATTCTCGACGCCGTGTCCGAGCAGAAACATCGGCTGGTTGAGGTGCTCCATATTGTCCGGGTCGAGGAGATCCGAGGGTTGGTCAGCGTGGATGCTCCGGTCACGCCCTTCGTCCATGTAGAGGGTCATCGTCGAGAGCGTGTCGAGGAACAGAAACTGGGCAGCGGCGTACGCAGCCCCGCGCTCTGTTCGTGTCTCGTCAAGCAGCTGCTTCAGCTGGTCCAGGTCATGGAGGACGCTATCGGGATACCCGTCCGAGTGGCGGTAGATTTGTGCGATGCGGTCGGTATCGGACTGTTCGCCTGCGGTCTCGCTCCGTTGGATGAATCGGAGTTGACTTCGTGTCGACATCGATCACCGCCGACGCGGGTGCGCCGGCACCCATCGCCGGCGCAGAAACAACCGTCAGGAAACCTTCTCTCCAGTCACCGCCTCTTCTCCTGCATAAGATTGAACGCCTGCCATTTTGCAATTCCTTCAATTGCCTCATCTATCGTTTTCGGTCCGTTCCATTGGCTACTGAGCGCCTGATTAAATTGGGCAAGGTGTGCGAGTGCATCTGTTCCGTCCTCTACTTCCCTCATCCACAGTGTCATCTCAGAGTCGCCCCGATAGTAATCCGCTGAGAGATCAAGATCTTCTAATCGAGGATCCTCGTGAAGCTGCATTGTGGGGATAGATTCCTCGAATTCGAGGTCAATTTTCACGATTGCTTGAAATGAGGCCATATCCAATATTCGCTTGACTCGATAACTGATCCCCGTCCCGTGTTCACGCACTTCTACATCCTTAATCCGATATGATAGGGTGTCGTGTTCGAAATCGAGATCACTCTTCTGAGGGGACATATACATATCAAATAGAAGGTCTTCATAATCTGGCCGTAGTCTAATTTCCTGAGCCTGTTCGATCGTGAATAAGGGCAAAAAGAACTTTTCACCACCAACTTGTTCGCGTAGATCCGATTCCATTGATTTTCTTCGCCGTAGTCGTTCTACAGCGCCTTCGGTTTGGACCATAAACGATGTGTGCAATTGGCAGAGTAAAAACAACCAGGCTTGGCGTATCTGCTAAGTTCTACGCCAGGTGCGACACCTCGTTTGGCTCCTCGACGTCGTCGAACTCGCCGCGTTGGACAGGTTCCCAATCCTCACCAGGCTCTGGACTCCACCAGTCGACCTCGTAGGCGCCCGGTGCGCCGAGGATCTTCACGCGGGCCGACCCATCAGGCAGGTCGCGACGTAGCTTCTCGTCGACGTGGAGGTTCCAGGTGGTGGTAGAATCGAAGCAGGCGAGCACGGCCTCCTCGTAGCCGCGTGTCTCGCGGGATTCTTGGAGTTCGACCTGGGTGTTGCAGTTCTTGCAGAACACCCCCTCGAAGGGGATGTGAGTGAAGACCTCCTTCCCGCAGACGGGACACCAGAGGAACTCGAACAGTGCCTCGCTGTGTCGGTCAAGTACTTCGAGACTCATTGGTTGACTAACCCGTTCGTACCGGGCCACCACCTCGTGCCCGGCCGAAAAACAGCGCCCACCGCTCACTCACTCACCGTTCGGCGCCGTAGACGATGCGTGAGGGGGCTTCGTACCCACAATCGGGGCAGTCATACCACCGCTGGACTTTCGCCCCGTCTGCCGCCTTCTCGCCGACGCGAACGTCGTCGTTCGGACACTCCGGGCAGTTGAGGTCCGGTGCGGGCCGCTCCCGGAGCTCGTCACGGAACGATGTCGCATCCTTCGTCTCGTATCCCCGCGACCAGACCGGGTAGCCGTCGACGAGAATCACCCCGCGCCACTTGTACCGATAGGAGTCCGGCGCACGATGCAGCACGGCTCGCGCACCGGTCTCGGTGTTCCGATACGCGAGTGTCGGCGAGCGGCTCTCGCGTCGCCAATTGGTGATGGGAGGCATTATTCAGAAGTGGACGTCAGCGGGTACGATCCAGAGCTCTTCACTCTCCTCGAGGAGTCGATCCAGCTGTCCACGGTGGCGAATGCCGGTTCCGTGTTCGGTGTACAGGAAGATCGTCGGGCCGTCGTACGCACCGACCTTGTGGAAGGCGTGCCGGGCGAGGTCCTCGTCGCGCATGATCTCCTCGTCGGAGAACTCCTGGATGGCCTCTTTCACCCGGTCGAGATTACGCTCGAATTCCTCCTTCGTCGCCTCCCAGCCACGCTCGAGCAGGTCTTCGCCGTCATCGGAGTCGACGGGGGCTGCCGTCGGCAACTCCCCCCATCGTGCCTTCCCCGCAACGGACGTGTCCTCCTCGTCGAAGGTCACATAGTAATCGAAGACGGCGCCGGCGTGTGGGTCCGCGCCGACCAGTCGGTCGAACACCGTCTTTCCGGTGGCCAGCGCGTCGTCGTGCGTCGATGCCTCTACCAGTGCGTAAATCACCATATGCATCTCGAACACCTCGAAACGCCGACGCACCGGGGGTCGTTGCTCGCTCCAGCTGCGCCGGCACCCATCGCCGGCGCTCTAAAAACTGCTCGTGACGGCGGATTCTCAGGCCTCGTCCGCTCGTTCGACAGTGATAGTCAGGTCGCCCGATTCGTAGTCGGCCTCGAAGTCGACGGCGAACGCGTCCGACTCGTAGGCGGCGTGGTAAGCACGGTGGCGTTCGAGCGAGCCTGTCGCCTTGAAGTGGAAGAATGCGGCCGCCGTGTAGGGCTTGCTCTGTGTTTCGACCTGCGACTCGACGGATGCGGGGAGCGCGATCTGGGGCGTCTCCGTGTCGATACTCGCAGCGAACTCCTTCGCTTCCTCGACGGTTGCTTGCGAATGTGCCGGTGTCTCGCCGGTCAGCACGTTCACCGGGGTTTCCGTGTCGTCGGTGAATAGGACGTCTTCGAAGGTGTGTGTTCCGAGGATCGCTTCGGGATCCAACTTGCAGTCGTGAAACGGGTCGTCGTCTGAGGTCATCGAATCACGAGCCTACGGCGGGGCTCACCCATTCCGACCCTTGAAAAACAGCCGTTGCCACGTAGCAGATCCAACAGGAGTGGTTGAGGCTCGCCTTCTCGAAGGGCGATTCTCCGGTCGGAATGAGCAGCTCCTGTCGGTCCCCGACCCGCTCAGCGAGCTTCCGTTTTAGGTACTGCCTCGCCGTCGACGGCGTGAAGACGCCCTTGTCGAGCATATCGCCGATGACGTCTTTGAGGGCCGCGAACTGGCCCTGCAGGTGGCCGTCGCCGACCGGCTCGCCGTCGTACCAGCGCACCGTCGCGAGCGCGCCGTTCCCGACTGTCTCTCCCTGTTCGACCGTCTCCGAGTCGTACTGGAGCCCGGACCACAGCGTCCGATAGGCGGTCACCTCGAACGTCGTCGACACCACGAAGAACGCCTCATGGTGGAGGTAGTCGAGATGGTCAGCGACGATCTCGTCGAGGGTGAGCCCGGTGGCGCGGGGCTTCGGCTCGACGACCGTCGACGGTCGATCCTCGCCGGCGAGGTAGGCGTCGACCGCATCTGCCTCGAGGCCATCGGCAAGCTCTGCGAGGAGCTGTTTCGCCCACTTGGAGTCGGTGTCGTCGCCACCGAACGGCGACTCAGCAGAGATTCGGTGCTTGAGCTTCAGGTTCGCTGCACCCCAATGGCTGTAGTGGAGTGTGTACTGTCCGTCCGTGCGTTCGTACGCAACGAGTGCGCGGTGTCCCATCGAACAATCACCTCACTGGGCGACCGCGACTGGATCGCCCCGCACCCCTCCCGGGGGACGAACAACGCTACCAGTAGTTGCTATCGAGGCTTCTTTATTCGGGATGAGTAGTGAAATCGGGGCGGCTAAATCGGTAAGTAGAATTGCTTAGTTATTTGAACGAAGTCAGTGTAAATGCGTGTATGGATATTGACGCCGGCGAGTTCAAGAAGAACACAGAGAAGGCGTTAGAGGAGCAGTCAGGGCTCCGGATGAACGAGCAGAATGAGATCCCGTTCGAGCAATTGTTCACAGAGGAGTTCATGCAGCTGTACACAGAATTCGACTCTTTCGAAGCGTTGCTTGAGGCAAGTCAATGGGATGTTGAGGACGAGGACGATTTCGAGGCCATCCCGGAGGATGAGTTCGATACCTATGTCGACGAGCACACGGATTTCCCATCGTGGGAAGTTATGTCTCAGACTGCGGCTCAGCGGTTCCTTGAACGTCAATTCAACTGAAGTGGGTTACTGACTGACCTGCCGCCCGAGCTTGGTGATCTCCGCCTCACTGTACCCGCCGTCACTCGAATTGATGTAGGCTTGTGTCTCGACGTATCCTTTCTCTCGGAGCAACCAGAGGTTATGATCCACGACGTCTGACGACCGGCCCACTGCCTCAATCAACTCGTCACGATCAACCCGTGGATAGGTAGGATCCGATCGGTATGACTGGAGTAACACGTCCAGGATTTCATCCTGAACCGCGTCATCCAACAAGAGTTCCTCACCCAACTCTTTTGCTCGCCACAGCGTCGTCGGTGTAATCGTCAGTGACCGCTTCCCTGGCCGCCGCTTGAAGAACCCATCATCCTTTGAGAACCGCCACACCTTATCGATCACGTCCTCATCAACGTCCTCGAATTCATCGTTGAGATAGCTGCGTAGCCGTTCACCTTGTGGACTCGGCCAGAACGTAAACGGCTGCTCTGTAAACCTACGATATGACTCACGGATCAATTCATTCTGGACCCGCCGCTCGGTCGCCGATAACCCCTCTGTCGCACCTACGTCATGCTCCGTCGATGTCCCATCTCCATCCCCATTCACCACATCGTCACTGGTATCGGACCGATCAGTCCCGTCCACGTACTCGCCAGCGTCCTCCGGCTCGACTCTATTGTTCGACGTGTTGTGGACTTGGATCGCTAGAATACCCAGAGTGCCTAACATACCGATCACACCAGCAATCTCCACGAGCGAAAAAGGTGTATAGACGGTTCCGATCCCTGCGAGAATCAAGGCAGCAAGCCAGGCAAGGATGAGCTTCCCGATGAACCGCTCAGTCACGTACTGCCCAACCGACATCCTATCACTGCAAGTATTCACAGACCAGTATTATAAGTCGTAGGAGATCAGCCTCAATCAGACATACCCACCTGATTTTTCAAGAGTTGCTGAGAAGTACCGAATTATGAGTCAAAACGACAGGACATCTTGGTTCATCGATTCCGAGGGGCCAAATGAGGAGGCTGTCGAACTGGCCTTCGCGTGGGTGCAACAGCTCGGTGAGCAGCATGAAGAGAAACGAGATGCTGTCTTGGCAGTAAACACGAAAAAGCAGCTGGACGGTGTCGTATCTACTGTGATCGGTGACCAGGCAGCAAAGGCGTTGAATAAAAAGAAGCCGGTCGGCGTCGGTGAAGCAGAGATCCAGCTGATGACGAAACGGATTGATCCATCGGGGTGGCAAAGCGGTCCTGTCCTTGCTATCTACCCAGACAAAGACCTGCTGGACAAGATTGACGGAATGTATGGTGTGACCGATGTGCTCGTCGTGCCTTGGTCGAAGGACACCGTCCAGTTCTGGATCGATACCTGGGGCGCGTCAGCACTCCAATCAGATGCGAGTGGCGATGCACCAGAAATCGATAATCCGGTCGCCAAGGAAGCTGTCGACACGCTCGATGCATTGGTCAACACCTCGACTGGGATCACGCATTCGTCAGATCGTGCTACCTGTATCGAGATCTTCAAAACCCTCCATAGCAACGGCATCAGCTTCGATCCTGAAGCAATCAGAGCCTGGTTAGTCGCTGAAAAAGGCTGGGACCCGGATTATGCCGATGACGTAAAAGAGGTCGCCGAAGGCGTCCAAACGGGGAAACGCTTCCAGTACGACTCTGGCCGTCTTAGCAACGACATTATGAACCAGTGGAAAGACGCCGCAAATGTTAATTAATCCAATATAAATGCCGGAGATCGTTTTCACTCCGTTTGCTCACGTCCCTGTAGTGGCGGCTCTGATGCATCTATGCTCTGTACTGACCAGCTGTTTCAGCTCTCACTCTAAATAAAGAAACAGTATCGGAAACTAATGCTACTCGTCGATCGGGTCGGGGGAACTGAGGTCCGCGTGGAGGACTTCGCCGTCGCGAACGACTTACCGCTTCGCCAGGACTGGGAAGCGGCACTTGGTGAACCCCGCCGTCTGGATATCGAACTCTTCGTCGGCTTCGAGGTGGTCGGCGAGTTCTCGCAGGAATTCGTGGGTCACGATGCCCCCCTCGTAGTCCGGGAGGCCGTTCTCCCGCGCCTCGTACACCTCGAAGTCGTCGTACCCCCAGATGGTGAGCTCTCCGTCTTCGGTCACCTCCCAGTCGAGCGTCCCGAAGCAGTAGCTCTCACAGAGCTCGCGGACTGCCTGCGGATCCGATACGATCGCGCCAGTCGACGTCGTCGCAGCTTGCAGTGTCGCCATGTCTGGACTTCACGGGGTCGCCCCCGCACCCCTGTCGGGGGCGATAAACCGACGCGAGAGGTGCCCCCTGGTCGTGGTCGGCGACGCCAGTTAGGAATCTGCGTGGGCGTCCGCCCCGGCTCCGTCGCCCGGCCGCGTGAGAAGGCTCACCTCTTCCAGGAGGTCTCTCGCGGTCTCGACTCGCTCTCGATCCGCGTCGTCCAATCGGTCGACGTCGAGTCGGTCGAGATTGCTGAGTATCCGATGCATCCGGTAGCCCTGTTTGAACTCTTGCTCCATCGGAAGCGCCTCACCGCTCGCCGGCGCGGAGAGACTCCCTATCGAGACTGGCGTCGGGCTTGCAGGAGATCACGCTCTTAGCAGTAGGTCAAAGCACTCTTTCTTCATTCTAAAACCGGTCTGGAACGTCTGGTAAATAGGTGTGCGTAGTTTACATTAACCGCTCTATCATACCGGCCGATGGGAGATCAGCTCTCACAGGCCTTGCATTCGAGGATGTCTCGGCTGAACTTCTGTGCGGCGTTCACGCTGTGTTGGTAGTAGAGACTCTTCACCCCTTTCTTCCAAGCCTCGATGTAGAGTTGGTTGATCTCCTTGACGCTCACTTCGCTCGGATCGATCGAGACGTTCAGGCTCTGTGCCTGATCGATATGTTTCTGCCGCTGCGCTGCCTGGTTGATGATCGCCATCTGTGGGATCTCGGCGAAGGTTTTGAACACCTCCTTCTCCTCGTCGGTCAGGCAGTCGAGGTGTTGCACGCTCCCGTCGTTCTGTGCGATGCTGTCCCAAACCTCGCGCTCGTCTCTGCCTCGCTCTTTCAGTATCGCCTCGAGGAACCGGTTCTTCTGCGTCGACTTCAGCTTCGCACCGTCGCGGACGAAGTAGTTCGATTTCAGCGGTTCGATGCTCGGACTGACCTGCCCCAGGATGACACTGCTGGATTTCGTCGGGGCCACGCTCATCGTCGTCGCGTTCCGGCGACCGTAGCCCTCGAGCACCTCCGGCTCGCCGAACTCGTCGGCGAGCCGACGACTCTCCTCGTAACTTCGCTCCTTGATCGTGCGGAAGATTGCCTCGTTTTTCTCCATGGCCTCCATACTGTCGAACGGAATCATCTCGCTCTGGAGGTAGCTGTGCCAGCCGAGGACGCCGATGCCGATCGCCCTGTGCCGTTTCGCAAACCGTACTGGGCGTTCCATGAACTGCGTCCCCTCCGCCTCTTGGATGAACTCCTCCATGACGGCGTCGAGGAACCGCGTCAGCGTCTCTACTGCGTCGGTATCCTTCCACTCGTCGTAGTGGAGCGCGTTCATCGACGAGAGACAACAGACGAAACTCTCGTTTGGCGTGGCTGGCAGCGCGATCTCGGTACACAGGTTGGAGCCGTTGATCTCGTAGCCCCTGTCCTTGTAGACCTGTGGCTTCCCGTCATTCATGTTGTCCCGGAAGATGATATACGGGACACCGATGTTAATCCGCGTCTCTATGATCTCTGCCCACGTCTCTCGCTTCTCCTCGTCGCCATCGACCATCGCCCGGAACCAATCGTCACCGATGATGACGCCGTAGTAGATGTCCTGTACGGGGTCGCCCTCGGTCTTGATGTTGAGCCACTCGTCAGGTCGTCGTGTTCAACGTCGATGTACCCCGCGAACTGGCCGCGCCGCGTCTCGCCCTGGCTGACGACGTTGATGATAGTGTCGAACAGCTCGGTGAAGCTGTAGCTCCCGTTGCTCTTGCCGTTGTTCGTGATCGGGCTGCCTCGGGGCCGGATTTCGCCGAAGTACCCGCTGGTCCCGCCGCCCAGCTTGGTCATCTCGCCCACTTCGGCCTGCGTGTAGAGGATGCTCTCCATGTTGTCCTCCATGTAACTACCGAAGCAGCTGATGGGCAGGCCTCGGTCCAGACCGAAGTTCGACCACACCGGACTCGCGAGGCTGTAGAAGCCCCGACTCATGTAGTCGTAGAACTTGTCCGCGAAGCCGTCGTCGTCTAGGATCTCCTCGGCCCGCTCCGCGATCTCCCTGACCCGCTCCTCGGCCGTGACGCCCTCGATCAGGTACCCGTCGTCGAGGAACGCCCGGCTGTCCTCGTTCAGCCAGTAGAACGGTTCCTCGTGCTGCTGGTTGACCTCGTCGAGTGCTGGTTCTGTTTGTGCCATCGTTAGAACATATCCTCCGCGGTGACGCTCTGTGCGTGTTTGTTGTACGTGGTCGACCGCTTGCTGAAGAAGTCGTTATCCTTTGTCATCATGATGTCCTCGTCGAACCACCGTGTCTCCTCGAGCAGGTCATCGTCCGGGTCGAATATCGGCTCGACACCGACGTTCTCGAGGCTCTGATTGAACCGGTCCCGCAGGAACGCGTCGACGTGCGCCCGGGGAAGGAACTCCAGTTCGCCCTCACCGAAAATCCAGTCCAGTATCTTCATCTCTGCCTCGAACGCCTGCTGACAGGCCGCTTGGACCTCTTCTTCGAAGTCCTCGTCGAAGAGGTCCGGATTCTCCTCGCGAATCGTCTCCACGAGTTCGACACCGAACAGTCCGTGAATCTGCTCCTCCTTGCTGGTCGCTTCGACGGCGTTCGCGATCCCCTTGAATTTCTTTTCGTGTTTGTCGAAGCTCGTCATGATGAGGAACTGCGAGAACAGCGAGACGTGCTCGACGAACGTGGAGAACAGCAGGAGACTCATCACGTACTCCTCTTTGTCGTCGCTCTCGCTCTTCTCGAGGTACTCGTCGAGGTAGTCGATCCGCTCCTCGATTGCGGGGACGGCAGTCACCTCCTCGAAGTCCTCCGTGATCCCCAAGATGTCGAGGAGGTGGCTGTACGCGTCCATATGTCTGACCTCGCTCTCCGCGAAGGTCATGCCGACGTTCCCGATCTCCGCTTTGGGCATCTCGTCGTAGATGTCTGCCCAGAAGGTCTTGACTTGGACCTCGATCTGCGCGATGGCCAGCATCGTCCGCTTGATGACGGTCTTCTCGGCGGGAGTCGTGTTGACCTTGAAGTCTTGAACGTCTCCTGAGAAGTTGAACTCCGTGTGAACCCAGTAGCTGTTTCGTATCGCGTCTTTGTACTCGAGGACGTCGGGGTACTCGTACGGTTTGAGCTGCGTTCGTTCGGAGAAGATGTCGGTCTCCGGATCTCCGCCTGTGGTTTTGTTTTCAGTCATTGGCACGTACCCCGGAGGAATCGTCCTCTGTTGGTTGGTTTCTGTTTCCGTCGTTCTCTGTACGTCTGGACATGGATCATGCTTGCCCGGTCAAGGATGACCGAACATTCGTTTGATCTGCGTATGTTTGTGTCATAGTGAGCTGTTCGAGGCATCGAAGTCATCGAGTTCTGCATCCAAGACTGCGTCAAGTTCTCTCAGGAATTCCTGCGGCTCAGAGAATGCTTTGTAAACGGAGACAAATCGAATGTAGGCTACCTTATCGAGCGTGCGGAGGTTCTCAGAGACGAGTTCGCCGATGAGACTCGAAGAGACGATACGTGCCTCTCGACCTTGCAGTTCGCTCTCGATATCGTCGACGAGAGCAGTCACTGTTGTCTCGGCCACATCGCGCTTCTCAACGGCTCGCTCGATCCCTGCGCGGAGTTTCTGTCGGTCGAACGATTCGATGGTTCCGTCGCGTTTTTTCACCTGGAGTGACTCCCACTCTGGACGTTCGTAGGTCGTAAAGCGGAACGAACAGCGTTGACATTCGCGGCGCCGTCGGACGGAGGTTCCGTCGGCACTAGTCCCTGTATCGATGACGCGTGTTCGCTCGTTCCCGCAATCCGGGCAGTTCATAGTTGTCACTACTTAATCCTCCAGGGTCTTAACCCCAGATGTGGGGGCTCTCGATTTCGACCGCAATATCTGGTGGTGAGGACTGTCACATAAAACTTACCCAATTGAATTGATGTAGTACAACTAAACTTGAATAGTGGGCGCGGAAAATTGGGATCATATGCATTGAGTGACCCAGTCTCAACTATTGCTCTCCATCCCCTCACATAGCGATTAGTATTCTATCTGTAGTTATCGATTTTACACCAGTTAGCGGCTGCGAGTCTGAACAAGGAAATCGTACTTCCTATTACTGTTAACCAACGAAACCCGGAGCCACCTGCAGAGATGTTGGTTAATCGACGCCGAGCACTGGGGCTACTCGAGACTGGGGCCGTAGCGAGCCGAGCCACACACCCGACACTCCCAGATCGGTTGCCCCGTCCACGCTTCATCCGGGACCGACTCGTGGGTCTTGAACCGATGGTCGGTCGCCTGTCCACAGCTTTGACAGTCGAGTTCCTGCGTCGTCGGTACCGACGACACCTGGCGATCAGCCCCAGCTTCGCCGGCGGATTCGGTCAGCGTCATCGCTGGAACCAGCCACACCGCGTCGTCGGCGTCGTCGAGGACCGCGTCGAGACGCGACGTGGCGAGGATGCCGTCCCCACGCTGGTCGTATAGCCGCGTCGGGGCCTGTTCCTGACGCTCCGACGCTTCCTGCCCGTGCCACCCAGCCCGGTCACGGGCGGCACTGAGAAGCCGCTCTCCCTCCGCTGACGACACCTGTACGGCGTCGGGAAGTGAGGGCCATTGCTCGGCCAGCTGGCGCGCCGGCGCCTCGTCGAGATCGTAGATGAGCGTATAGTCGTCGACGGCCGGCTCCGCCTCGTTAGCGGAGAGGAGGTTCGCCGCCGCGCCGCCCTTCGCCACGGCGCCGTAGAACGTGGTCGACTCGACGACCAGGTGGACGATGCCGAGGCACGTCGTCGACGCTGCCTCGTCCGTGCTAGTGGCGTCACTTCCGAGATGGTTGGTGAGACAGAACCGGCATTTCGTCTGGCCGTCTGGGACTGAGGCCCCACAGGACCGGCACTCGCCGTCGGTGGCCGTCGGCGCATCAGGGTAGCCACCAGCGTTCGTCGCGACGCGTTGCCGCCGGGGGGCACCCTCACAGCCGTCGTCCAGCCTCGTGTCCGGAATGGGGGACGCCTCGCCAGTCGGCCGCAGTTCCTCAAAGTCGGAGTAACGACCGTTCATAGAGCAGTCTACAGAGAACATGGCTCGTCTTCGTGTTTAAATCGTAACGTGGATAGACCGATGTGCAGTACAGACCGAGAGACAGTGGACTGCGTCAGGCGACCCGTTCCTCCAACGTATCCCGGTGTGCCCGAACAGTCGCCTTCGAGGCGTTCGCTACGTCCGCGGCCTCGGATTGCGTCAACCATCGGCCCTCTTCGCGACCGGCCTTGTAGAGGCAGGCCGCTGCGAACCCGGCCGGATGGACGCCCGTCGTGACGCCGCGCCCCTCGGCCTGCTCCGCGAGGGCTCGGGCCCGCTGTCGGATTTCGTCCGGACACTCGAGGTCCGAGGCGAGGCGCGGCACGAACATGCTGGGGGAGACGGGCTCAGCGGGGAGGCCCAGCTCCTCGTTCAACGTTTTGTACGCGTTCGTGACTCGTGACTCCGCGACGCGGGCCATCTCGCTGACGTCGTCCACCAACCGCGAGCGGCCGTTGCACCGGCAGGCCCCGTAGACGCTGGCCGCGGCGATGGCCTCGATGGATCTGCCACGAAGCAGATCCTCGTTCTGGGCGCTCCGGAAGAGCTGACACGCCTGGTCGCGGACCGAATCAGAGAGTTCGAGCGCACTCGCCAACCGACGCACCTCGCCCAGTCCGTGTGCGAGATTCCGTTCCGCTTTCGACCGCCAGCGACCGCGAGTCTGCTCACGGCGCATCCGCGCGAGTCGCCGTCGCTTCTGCCCAGAGATCTCGTTCCCCTTCGCGTCGGTGCCGCGACCGATCTCCGTCGACAGGCCGCGATCGTGGCGGGCCGCAGTAAGTGGGGCGCCCGTTCGCTCGCGCTCCTCGTCGTCGTACGCCCGCCACTCCGGCCCGTGATCGATGCGCTGTTCGTCGACGACCAGGCCACAGTCCTCGCAGACCGTTTCGACCGCGTTCGTGGTGACCCGACCGTCGCACTCGGGACACTGGTTCGCACTCGATTCCGTTCGGACGTCTTCGTCGAATCCGCTCTCGTAGATGTCTCTGGTTGCCATCGTTCTTACCGTGTTTCGGGAACTCGCCAGTACAGCGAGCCCCTCACCCATTGAGGGGACAATAGACTCTCTGCAGGACTGTAACCCCTTCCGGGGGACCGATGCCGCCAAATCCTTATTAACTGTAAATGGGTACTACCCGGTACAAGAATGCCTCTCTGCCCTGATTGTCGAGATGACGCGATGACAGGCCTGATCCAGAACGCAGAACAGGTGTGTGACGAGTGCGGAGAGACGTTCTAAAACGATGCCGTTGTGCCCTGACTGTAAAGACGGAGCACTGACCCACAGCGCCGAGCTTGGGGACGGAGAAGAGAAAGACAAACGAACTTGCGACGAATGCGGAGAAACCTTCTAACGACATAGCCATGCCTGTATGCCCAAAGTGCAAGGACGAGTCAAGTTTCAGCACCCTCAAGAAAAACAAGGGAGACCGCATCTGTGATGAGTGTGGCAGAGAATTTTGAATGACCGACGACGAGGGCAGCGACGAAGAAGATGGCAGCAGTGATGTAGATCTGTCTCAACTGGCCCTCGAAGAAATCCGGCTCCGATACCAGGAAGAATCAGACCGGCGAACTTCAGTCGAATCCAAGATCGGTACCGTACTGACCGTTGACGCAATCATCGTCTCCGTAGTCAGTATCTTCTCCAGCCTCAACATTCTGCACTACGCGGCGATGGCGGTCGCACTGATCTCAGTGGTCAACGGAATCTCAGCTCTCTGGGTCCGGGACTACCACAGACCAGGACTGGATGAAGAAGATTATCTGCAGTACATCGATAATCCGCCGGAACCGGTTCGACGTGAACTCGTCAAATCCTACCTCACGGTGATCACAGGCAACGAGGAAACTGATGACCCGGAGATGTTCTTCAAAGGAAACCGGACTAGAAACGACGAGAAAATGGCGAAACTGGACCAGTGCTTGAAATTGACCGCTGTATCCTTGACGTTGATACTATTACATCCTATCCCGGGAATAATACAGAGTACTGGGCTATTGGAGTATCTAATTTGAGGGATAGGCAGTGACCTTGGTGGCTTCAATGTTCAACACTCGCGTCGGTTTCTGCTAATTTCCAGCAATTGGTTGGCGAGGATATTCAGCCAAACGTTGATATCCACTGATTCTGAAATCTTCGACAACGTGACTCAGCTATGGCCGGTGCAACAATCAACTCGGTACTCGTAAAAACCGCTCCTTCAGAACTCGAAGATGACGACAACCTAGGATACGAGTTGCAGAAAGTCAGAGACGACTACGAACACGCCATCATCATCCAGGAAACGGAAATGCGGAACGCAAGAGGTAGACGATACACACTGGTCAGCAGTGGCCGAGTCTTCCCCGAAGACGTCCAGGCCACGATCAAACCGTACCTCGACCGGGCTGAATTCGATCATCATCTCAATCCGGGAACCTCCGACACTGTCGAAGAACAGGAAGTACGTGTCATGGTCGAAGCAGCGGACGGAGAAGACTATCATATCCAGAAGCTCGACGAAGAACGGTACTACGTATCCCGCGAGAACAAACCGGTAAAACCGCCGCACGCCGTCAACCAGAAAGCAGGACAGGTGTTCCCTGACTACGAACCAATGCTGTAACCCATATTAGCACAGATCACGTCTCGGCTACCTTCTCTATAATCAGCTCTTGCCTCTCTACCGTGGTTTTCTTCTGACCTTCCGTTATCTCTGTCTCGTCTAACAGGGTTTCTGCCGTCCCTGGGTCACCCTGTTCCCGGTAGAAATCGGCGGCGTCCTTGACGTACTCCTACAGACAGGCTCCGTATATACGATTACTCCACCAACAGATGGTCTACTCACTCTGCGGAATTGTGAGGGGAAATGGCTTAGTGGAAATATTCTCCATTCGTTGATAATGGGTTCAGAGACCTCTTTTGAGGACCGTGCGAAACGGTTCATAAGTAGGACGCCAGGAGATCACGATCACGACCAGACGATACAGTTCATCAGCGAGATATTCAGAATAGAAAGCCAGCTAATTGCCTTAGAGAAGCGGTTGGACAATCTCAGTGCCGGAGTCTGGAGCAGCGAGCTCGCCAGAATAAATGACGAACTCTCGGCTCTCTCCTCTGACTTCTTTGAAGTACAGCGTGTGATCTCGTCGCCGGAAGACCATCTACACGAGCTTATTGATATACCTCGAGACGAGGTAAGTGAGAAAGCGGTCAGCGAGATACTGACCCAGCTCGGCTGGGAATGGTTCCCCAGAGAACTGAACAGGGTGTATTCCGTTCAGGAACGGGTCTACAGGAAGGCCGATGCGAAAAGCCAGCAGATGCTGACCAACCGGATCATCCTCCTGTCCTTCCTGGCGTTCGTTATCTCTGCATCCACCTTCGCCATCCAGTACATATAGATCAGAGAGATCGAATTGGAACCGTTTCTCCACCTGCACAATTATCTTTCTTCAATAGAAACGCACTTGACAGTCAATGAAAGCCGTATTTCAGGGAGAATTTCACATCTCTTCTACGGACAGAGAATCACTTGACTCGCACTTAGACGCTGATGCAGATGCATTGTTCGTGGAACAGAGAGAAGACCGTGTCAGCCCGGACAACTGGTCAATCGGCTACCTCTCCTTCCTGATCGGGGCTCTCACACTGTACTGGCTGCAAGCAGCGCTCTACGAGGGGCCGGACATCAAAGAGAAAGCAGAGATCCCTGTCTACGACGAAATCGACACCGATCTCCCAGAACTGTACCCCCGATTTCCTAAAAGCTGGATACTTGGCTCAGGGGTGATCTCCGGCTTAGTCTTCGCTGCCGGATTGTTCGTCCCCGTATATCCGTTTCCATTTATTGATGCTCCAGCGGTTGCCTCCCTCACATTCACGGCAGTGGTCAAACCAATGATGGTGATCGGGGCACCGCTTTTGTTCTCTTTCTTCTTGATCATCCTCGAGGAACGACGGCTTGGAACCCGTGACCAAGATATGGTGGAGGAAATCCACAGAAGCTCCAAAGAAAACGGGTACGATACTGTTGTAGTCTCCTGCGGTGATGCACACCTCGACAGTCTTCCGAACTTGTTAGAGGAGAAAGGGTGGGAGACAGAAGTTAACGAGTCCGACCACAGCTGGGCAGCCAAAATCTGGCGCTGGTAACCCTAAGTTTAGTTCTCATACCAAGCATCTCAGAAAGGACTCTCGACCTCGTCAAATTGAACGACTATCTCTTCCGATTTTAATTTCTCAACCACATCTGCTTCGGAGATATCACCGGCTTCCAATCCACGAAGCATCTTAAACAACTCCAGCGAGGTAACCACTTGTAAACCGTTCCTATCCAGCATACCATACCGCTCTTGATCTAACTGGAACTCTCGCTCATTCGGCTCAGTTAGCCGACGATGGTTCATCACTAACAATCCCGTCACATCCCTTTCAAACTCGTCTCCATCTCTATCCACCCATTTAATCAGCTGAGAAATATTCTCCTCAGAAACATCTCCTTCCTGCCCTTTGATCTCCAGTAGGATTACGCGGTCATCCAATTCAATAGAACCGTCACGTCGATTTTTTACCTCTCCACCAACAGTCAACCCAGCATCCTTGAACGCCGAACGAACCGCATTTTCAAGCTCATCATCATACTCCCAGAGAAGATCCTTCCTCAGCCGTTCCTCCTCAAGTTCATCTTCAGCTCCCGAATCTTCCCCAGTAATTCCTTTTCTCGAGGTGCAGCGTACTCGCTCAACCAATCCGGATGTCGACCTACCGTCTCCAGATCAACCTCAGGATAGAAATTGTCCACCACTTTTTCTGCAACATCATCGAAGCTATGACCTGTCTTCACCAGCGGAAGAAGATACACTGTTCCCTGATTAGACTCAGAGCCAGTGGGGAGCATCCCTCCCTTGCTTTTTACCATGATTTCCGCAGCTAACGCCTCACCATATCGATTGCTAACTAAGGAGTGGAACTGGTATTCAACGCTATCCTCATCGGGGATATGGTTCTTAAAAGAAATTTCCCAGCTAAATTGGCCGTCAAAGTACCATTTCCAGCCATCGTCGATACTCCCCTCGTCAACTGATTTTCCAGGCTCATCACTCACTTCCAGCCCGAATGGAAGCCACGAAAACAAATTGAGAATAGGCGTTCCTGGGCGTATCAACGCATCATCGGGTATCGGTTCCTCCGGTTCCCACTCTTGATCTTCCGAAGGCTTCACTGATGTAGTGGTTGGAAGACAAACAATCAGGTCCCCTCCAGATGTTAGAAGCCTCAGAACGTCTTTAGGATTCGGGAGATTGTACTGGCGTTTGTACCCAGCCGGAACGTAGGAATGTAGGAACTCATCCTTTCGCTTCTCCAAGTCCAGAAGGTCAACAAATACAACCTCGTAGTCTTTGATATTCGTCGTTTCATTCCAATCAACATAATCCGCAAACTCGAGTTCAGTACCAAGCGATAGGAGTTCAGACATTCTCTTGTTGACCGCTTTATCCTCTAATCCAATATACTTCTCCCAACTGGGTGACTGCCTATCCGATTGCCATTCAGTCAGCTACTCGTTCAACACCCGCCGGCTACGAGATTCACCGTATATCGAGTCGGAGCGGTGATGCCCGCTCCCAGAGATGATGGTGTTCGGCACACACCGTAACGAGGTTATCCAGCCGGTTGGCCCGCTCGAAATCCACCTCACTCTCGTCGTCGCCGAAGGCGCTTAGCGGTCGGATATGATGTACGTGGAGTCCTCTCGTGAATGTCTCGAGATGCGCCTCCTGCGTCCACTCACAGTCCGGCGTTTGACAGGTATAGTTGTCGCGTTCAAGCGCTTTCTGACGTTGTTCATTCCAGTTGTCCCCGTACTCGCGCCACTCGTGGACTGGCTGTTCTTTCCAGTTGTGATGGTCTGGGCCGGCTGGACGGCCGACCGGTTCGTAGCCCGCTGCTCGGATCGCAGCTTGCCAGCCCTCCCAGCGAGTAAAGTAGGGTCGATGCGAGAACTCTCCGTGGTCTTTCATCTCCTGCGCTGTGGGGATCTTCCCTAGTTCGTCGGCAAGCCGATGGATCTCTTCGAGTAATTCTGCATCCGAAATCCGATGCCGATGGTTGGGGTCGTACCCAGCTGCCTCCAGCGCTTCGTTCCAGCTCCCGAAGCGATTCTGCGCGATTGTGACCGTGAACTCGCCCTCCGAGCGCATGTCGGCCGCCGTTGGCGGCGTCCCGTCCTCCGTTGCGAGCCGTCTAATTTCGTCGAGGAGTGCGTCTTCGGACACTCGGTGTTGTTTCACCGGTTCGTATCCCGCTTCCTGGAGTGCCTCTGCCCAGCTGCCGAATCTATTTTTGTACGTTCCAGCTGAATACGCCCCTAGCTCATTCATCTCTGTGGCTGTTGGGGAACGGCCCAGCTCGTTTACGAGACGGTCGACCTCGGCCAGTAACTGGGTGTCTGAGATGCGGCGGCTGTGGCTACTGTTGTGGCCGCCCAGCGCGTCCTTGGTGTCGAAGGACTTTCCACAGACATCGCAGGTTAGCTCACGTTCACCCGTCATCTGTCCTACCCGGAGCGCTCGTACGCCCGCACCCTTCTGGGGGCCAGATAAACTCGCCCGAGTCGCACACTCCTTCCCCCGGTTTGCCGGATAAATGTTGGACTGGTGAGCGAGGTCGTGGCTGCGCGCGCAGCGAAGCGAGCACGGAGCGGAGGGTGGGGAGGTGGGGTCTGGGCCGGTCCGGCACACAGCAAAAAAGAAGGTTGTCTCAACTGCCTATTCTTCCCACCACCGACCGCGCCCCGGGAACTCGATCCGCGACCACCCGGTCAGCGCGATTGAGCACCGGCCTTCGTACCAGTTTTTGGCTGCTGCCCGGAACCGCACCTTTTGACCTTCACGCACCACCGTCTGCCCGGATTTCTCCCAGCAGGTGAACTTGATTTTCCCGCTATCATCCGCTATCAGCCCGACTTGCTGGATGCTTGAGGAGGAAGGCTCCCAGAGGGTCTCGATTGTTCCTTCGACCGTCACCTCACCAACCGGGACGTCCGGCACGTCCGCGATGGGCACGATCGCCCCCGGCGCCGCCTTCAGCTCCTCGAGGGTTTCCAGCACCGCCTTCGTGACGTCCCGACCGCGCTGCACCTTCTCGGCCAACTGCTTCGCGACGACCGATCTCGACCAGCCGCCCTGCACTTCGTCGCTGATCCGCATGGCTTGCTCGTTGACCTCTGCGAGCTCCTCTTGCGTCAGCTTTTCTCGGGGATCCGTACGCTCCGCCGGCGCCGGCTCGTCACGGCCACACTGCTCGCTGACGACCTCTCGCGTGCGCTGCTCGCGACCGTCCTGTGTTCCCAGCTCGGCCTGGGCACTGATGCGCTCCAGTTCGGCTTCCCGCGCCCGAATACGCTCCTCCTGTTCGAGGGTGACACCGTGAATCCGGTCCTCGCTCGTGTCCGCGATCCCATCCGGGTGGTTCGCATCGACCTTGGCCTGCGTCTCCTGCTCGACTGCCGCCTCGAACTCTGGCGTCTCGTCGACGACCGGGAAGCCGTCCTCATCGACCGCCTGCTCGTCCGCTTTTTCGAATGCCTGTTCATCCACCGTAACGACCTTGCTACCAGAGCTGTTACTTGACATTGGTCTCACCAAAGACCGAAGGCGCTCACGCGCCGACACCGCGATGCTCCTACATCGCGGTTTTCCGACGACAACGACCGACAGAACCATCTGCGCGCTCTCGCTCGCGCCTTCGCGAGCGCCCTACCGGGCGCGAGCGAGAGCGCGCCTGCATGAGGTGGCCCCAACCAGCACCGCGCGCCGACCCGCCCGGAGCGAGCGGCCAGCGGAGTAAGCGTGGGGGTGAGCAGCCACGCCGCGCAACCCCTCGCGCTTACCCGCTGGCGCCGAGGGCACATTTACTTTAGCCCGGAACGGGCGCGGGCGGTGCAGAGAGCGCCCGCACGCCCGGAATGGTCGGTCGCGAGCGACGCGGAGGGCGGCAGCGGCGAGCGGGGCGAGCCGTCACGTACGCACCCGTTCAGCCGGCTACGTCGCTCGGTGGGCCATCCACTGTCCTGGCGGACTCAAAAGGGCGAGGCCGCCTCGGCCGTCCCCCGACCCCGCAAGCACCGCAGGGACGAGGCGCGCAGCGGTGGTCGCGGGACGTCGAGCGGCCGAGGGCTTTCAGGAACGATTCCTATCTCGGACCCGCACGTCGTTATTCGCCGACGGACTGCGATTCGTCCTCGACGATGACGTCCACACCGTCCGGTGATACATCGAGTGGGATCCCCTCGACAGTGAACTGAACGGTGATGTTCTCATCGGCGGAGGCGATCACCTGTTCGAGCGCATCGGGGTCGACGTAATCGTGGAGCTGGTAGGAATCGTCCTCGAGTCCACACGTCTCCAGCGTCTCAATAATCTCTACGAGAAGGTCATTCGATCCGCCCGAACTGTCCGATGGAGGGGAATGCATCTGAACGCTCGGGAGTTAGGGTGGCAGGCGTTTAAAACGTAAGGAGTCAACTGTAGAAGCGCTACGCTTCGTCACTTGACTTAGCGCGTTCGGGATAGCGTCGGCGCAACCAGAAGCGATTATGCGCTTTGACGCCGACTGGATGTCTCGCGCTGATGACCGCATTCTGAGCATCTCTCTGAAGCCGGCCCCGATACCCCAAAGGAAATGGCAGACAGCGATCGAGTTCGCTTCTCCCGCCAACACATCAATGCCCGCTGCAAGACGCTGGTCGAATACGGCCTCCTCGTCCACCTCGGCAACGGCGTCTACGATATCACGAGAACGGGAGAGCAGTATCTCGCCGGCGACCTCGACGCTCGTGACCTTGACTCCGAATAGCGTCAGCTGTCGCCGGCGACCAGGTCCTCGATGAACCGGAAGCCGTTCACGAACGTCACCGAGTCACCGTAGCCCTCGCTCGCGAGCACGGTTTCGGCCCCTTCGCCGGCCGCGATATCGGTCGTGTAGATGTACGCCTCGGTCGCCGTTCCCGCGCTGAGATGCTGGGCAGCGAGGGCGGCGAGGGCGGCGTCGGCACGCTCGACCTCGTCGGCAGGGCGGTCGTCGGCGTTCGCGATGTACCGCTGGACGCCGTCCATCACCCGCGAGACGACCGGTTCGGAGAACTCGAGCGGCGCCGCAACCGTCACCCAGCCCTCGTCGATCGCGGTGTCGACGGGCGGGTTTTCGACATCCGGATCGTCGATAGTCAGCTCCTCGTACACCCGTTCGGGCAGGACGAAGGTAACGTCGTTCCAGCGAGCGAACCGCCGAACGGCCTGGTACCGACTGTTCGAGGGCTGTCCCATCGCGACGAATAGGCCGGTGTCGGCGATGTGGAGCCGGCTCACGCGTCGTCAGCGCCGTCGCCGTCGTCGATGTCCAACTCGTCGAGTCCCGTCCCTGACTCCTCGATGTCGTAGTGCTCGTGGACGACGGGCCGGAGCGCCTGGAGGATCATCTCCGCAGCCAACGGCGAGATGTCCAGATCCTCCGCCATCAGCCGGTGGGTCACCTCGCCGCGCTCGCGGGCGACCGCGTAGGTGAGCGCGGTCGCGAGGCCGGCGACGCCGTGGCGGTCGATGTAGGTGTCGATGTCGGCGTCCGTCTCGCGGCGGCCGACGGCGTCGATGAGCGCCGGCGTGATCGTGTACTCGCGGTCACCGGCGGCCGTCGTCACGGTCAGGTCGATCTCCCGGGCGGCGTACCGGCGTGGCTGCTCGTCGTCGGTGACGTCGACGACGCCGGCGTCGACGAGCCGGTTGACGTAACTGTAGGCGGTCCCCTGGGCGAGCTCGAGGTCGTCCATTACGTCTTGGACGGTCGCCTCGCCCTCCCGAGCGAGGTACGCGTACAGCTGAGCCAGCTGTGGCTCTTCGAGGAGATCCGCGACCGAGAGGAAGTCCTGGACGATGTCGCCGTCGGCGCAGTTTGAGGTGCGTGACACGATCCGTTCTTGATTACAGTTTACAGCGAATCAGTAAAGAGTGTTTGGGTCACTCCGGCGGCGTTGCGACGAGATGCTCCTCGAGGTCGCGCGTCCAGTACGTCGCGAGCCCGCCCGGACTACAGCGGGCGCACAGCTGTACCGGGCCTTCTAGATGCCCGAGTTCGACCCGGAACCGCGTGAGCGCTGCGAGCGTGTCGACGACCAGCCCACAGCCGTCACAGGCGACGTGATCGCGCTCGTCGGGATCCGGCTCCGTCTGAATCGCGCAGTCGACGCAGATCGGGTGGGTGACCCGTTCGTCCTGCCCCCAAGTATGCGCCTCGCCAGTCTCGGTACCAGGCGGTGCGTCGCAGAACGCACAGCCAACGAGGGTTTGCTGCATCACTCGCCCTCCCCGTCGGCGTCGCGGCCGGCCGTCCAGCCACGGTGGAAGACGGCCAGCTGTGTCATCGAGTCGAACGTGGTGCCGCTCGGCTCGTGAACCAGAACTTGGTCTTCAGGAACCGGAGTGACGACGTCCGCGTCGACGAGGTCGCTGACCAGGCGCTGGGCCGTCGTGTCGTCGATGTCCGCCGTGTCGACGCTGGTGGCGTCGCGGTCCTGGGCGAGCTGTTCTTTCTCGAACCGTTCGTAGTCGCGACTCGTGTCGTCGTGCGGATCGGGACCAGGCATGGTGAGTCACGCAGCGCACACTGTCGCGCGCTGCACGCCTTCCGGCGCCGATAAACAGTCAAGACGGACAGCTTCAGTCCGGTCTGGGGTCGCGATAGCCGATGACGGCGACGTCGTCGATGAACAGGACGCCCTTCATGAAGTCGAGCTTGGTCAGGCTATGCTGGTAGAGGTTATGCCGGCCGAGATAGTTCACCGGCACCACCAGACAGCCGAACTCGATCTTCGGCCGGCCGTCCTTCTGGGTGCGGTACCCCTTTTGGAACTTCAGGAGGTCGTCGCTGACGTTCTTCCGCTTGCTCTTCTCGACCTCGATGGCGATGCGGGCGTCGGCGTCGTAGAGGTCGACGCTGTAGTTAAACCCCTGATGCGACCAGAGCTTGCAGTTCGGGTTGTAGCCGCCGGTGGCGTCCCCTTCGTACTCGTACTGCGAGAGCCCGTCGGCGATCGCGGCATCGAACCCACCGACCTCTGTGTGTTTCGTCGAGCCGTCGAAGACGCTTGCTGGGACGGCCTCGACAGCCGACCGAATCGACGCCAACGAATCATCCGGAAACGCCTCGGACGAGGTTTGGGTACGGCGTTCGCTCAGTTTGGTGAGCTCCTCGACGACGACCATACTCGCTCTCGACGAATAGTGGCCCGATAAAACCCGTCGCGACGGCCATTCGAGCCGACCGGTCGCCAGGATTCACTCACTCGAGGAGTCGGGCGGTGGGTGGGGGCGAGGGAGTGGATCCAGCCCCAGCGTTAACCAACACTGTGCCGGTATCGGTTCCGCGTGTTGGTTAAGGCTAGCTGCTACGGCGTTCGGAGCTCTCGAACTGGCTTCACGACGAAGGTGTCTGGCTCGCTGGCTGCTCTCTCACCTGCCCCCTCTGCCGGCGTTGAGGCCGACCGCGTGAGCTGGGTGATGAGCTCGTCGCGAACGGTTCGTCGAGGGACAGTGGTCTCGTGCCAGCCAAGCCGGTCGTCGAAGTGCCGTTTCTGGAACTGCTCGCCGACGTCGTCGGCAGCGACGTACTGCGTCCGCGTCGACCGCCCGAACTGGCGGGAGACGAAGACGGCGCCCACAGCCTCGTGTGTGAGCTCGACGAGGGCACACTCCACGAGGGCGACGACCGACGCGTGATCCCGGTCGGTCGGAACCGCCATCTCGAGGTCCGCCCACGGCGCCTCATCGTCGGAGGTAGTTCCTGCATGATCCGCTGCTCGTTCCCTGCTGCGTTGTTCCGAAGCCATCGTCTATCGGGGGCACGTGATGCGCCCCGCCACCCCCTCGCGGGGGCAACAGACACCACCGAAACGCACCCTGTCAACCAATGCGCTAAATCTGATAATTCCGTAATTCCGCTACCCCTGTGATGGGCCCCTCGGCCTGAGAGAGCCGGCGGCCTTCGCACACTGCATATCGCCTCTTTCTTTGGACGAAAACCGCGATATGCAAGACAATATGACGCCCTCAAATCGAAGAAGAACCCCGTCGGGCCGATTTGAGGCGGTAGAAGATACCTCGACGAGTTCCGGAGTAATGCCGTAATCTCAAAAATTGCTCGACGGCAGGGTAACGAAGGTGATTACGGCCGTATCTGGATAACTTGGAACCGTTGCTTCACCTGGACTGAACCTCTCAAAACCCTCCGACTCGGCACTTCGAATTGTGGAATATCCCCGATTCCCTCGATTTCGGCTGTGTCAGACGCTGACAATTGCTCGACGGGGTTATAGTGGATCTGTTTCTACTACACAGGAAATTCTTATAATTCATCTGTTTTGATGGGTTTCAGCTGACGTGCTGAACACGGGGCGCGTATCTTGCTTGATGTTCCATCTGATTGTCGCTGGATAGACGGCTGTGCAAATACTTACAGTTAATAAACCTCGAGAACCACTCCCTGGAAAATGGCGGAATTATTTATATTCACACTTTTCGCCACCATTGTCGCCATCTACAGCGTTCTACCGCGTTATCGACAGCTCCGAGTTACCTATACACTCTGGAACAAACCTTTTGCAGCCCTTCTCACAGCTCTCGGACTGACCGTTCTGCGAGCTACGCCGGAAGCATCTACTTACAGAACACCGACAATACCACACTTTGGAGCCTGACTACCTCTTACACACAATCCCCTATCGAAATCACTGCTCTCGAAATCGAATTCATCCAGTTAGCTGCGGCCATCACGATCATGGGCATATTCCTCGGAGTCTTCCTAAGCAAAAGCGTGCGTATTCGCAACGAACAAATGCTCTTATCCACACTTCGAGACCTCTACAACCGGGGCGAATACGCTACGCTCGTGGAAGTGCTTCGGGACAACTATACACCCCTTATCGACCACCCGAAGAAACCCACTCCACCGAGTGAACAACAATGGCGAGACATCGATATTACAGTCACACACACCCTTATCGAGACTGAAGAAGAAGCAGAAGAACTCGATGACTCTTCGCCTTTGATCAAATATGTAGAGGAAGATAACGCAGAGCAAACTGCTCGTGAGCGTGTACGAGACAGCTTTGAACTGAAGCGTCGGCAAGCAACATACTACCTCGCAGCGCTACGGTACCGGCTTGCAGACTCGGCAGAAGGCGCCTCCAGTTACACAGAAACTCTGCTGTTGGACCCTGAATTCGGCGCTAAACACCCAATTCTTGACCCTGGGCTCGGGATTGACATCATCTTAGACACCGACCTCGACGGGTTTCGGCGTCGAGACGTTACGCACCAGTACCTCACAACGCTCCTTCGAGAAGAAAACAGCTTGCTGTATCAAGAAATCTCGAATAATATGTCGATGGACGGGATCTACCGATATCGAGTTGATCCCGATAATCGGTTGTTGCATGCGTTGTTCTCGGATTGCTCTCGTGCTGAGGAATTAGATGCGTACAAGCCGGTCGGGGATACGGCCAAAGAGATGCTGCGCGATCAGGGAACGAAGGACTACGATAAGTACAACGCTCAGCGGTTGACATCCGTGAATCGCTCGAAGGACTACGTGTTTAACGACCCGCTCTTCATCGCCATCAGTTTCTTTGATATTATGGTGCGTGAGGCGTTCTACCAGCGAATTGACTGGCATATGTGGTTGTATTATTACGAATCGATGACGCGCCTAATGTGCGAGAACTACGAGAATACGGAGGAAACTGATCCAGATAGCGAATGGCCGAACGACTACTCCCGATTAATGTATGAGATGATCAGTAACATGGGAGATTTACTCCGGATTATGGAGCAGCTGGTTAAAAACGACGAGTATGATGTGAAGGATGAGGATGGTGACTTTGACGAATTCATAGCGCAGAATCGTATCGGCGAGATCGAGGTGGAACCATTCCTAAGTCGGCAGTAGAGATTATGTTGTCGTGTCACCAAGAGATTCTGACGACTGAAGAGATTCCACACCAGTTCAAGAAGTATATCACGGAAATCCTATTCACGAGGTGTAGCGACTTGAGAGAGTATGAAGAGGGATCATTGCCGTGGAAGTATAGTGAGTTCATGTTACGGCGTCTGGAGGCGATGATTGAGGGGCGCTTTGGGCCGGAATATCACCGGGAGCTGAGTTAGTGTACAACGATGGAGTTCGTCACGAAATTGTTGCAAAGGGGGCTACTGGTGGGTGGATTGTGGATGAATTGGACGAGCTGATCCAATCGTCATAAGTTGTTGCTGAGGGTAGTGTTTCTATCATCGACTGTATGATTATAGGACTATACCGGTGCGAAGCCAACGATAGACTGCTGCCATATCCCACTCTCTGAATCAGAATTGCTCAGTGGGGCCGGCGGACTCCTCCTCAACCTGCTCGTACATCTCATCCGGGAACGGGAGGCTGCCCCAGATCGAGTAGGGACACTGGTCCTGGCCGATACAGTAGCGCTGTAGATCGTCGTTATCGCAGTTCATCGGCAACGGCGTGTCGCCGTCGATCGTGTTCGAGAATTCGTAACGAACCTGGTACTCGGTCTCCTGCTCGTCGTACCACGGCCACCGGGAGAAGACGTCCTTGAGGTCCGCGACGATCTCGTCGAGGCTGCTGTCTTGGTAATGCGGCAGCCACATCACCATCCGCGCGAAGTTATAGAGGTCCTTCCGGACGGGCTTCTTCTCGTGTAGTCGCTCCTCCATATTCACCATACAGGGGAGTTCGAAGAGGTCCTCGATCTCTCGCACTTCGATCTGTTCGGCGCCGGTTCCGGCTCGCCCGATTCGGTACGTATTGACGCGCCCGTCGCGGTCGATCGTGACGGCCGAGTGGGACTCGTGGTCGGCCAGCGTCTTCGCGAGACTGCTCGGACTCGATATCCAGTCTGTTACTGAGGATTCCCAGTCATCCTCGGCATCGTACGCCGTAACCGCTCGATAGAGCTCTTTCGCCGTGTGGAACTCACCCTTTTGCGCCACGTCATTGGGCGCGTCACTCAGGGCCCGCCGGAGGACGCGAATCGTCCGTTCTCCACGGCCCCAGTTCCGCCAGATTCGCTCGTGATGGCCGGTCTCGAGGAAGCGGTCGATCCGCTCCGTAATCGCCGACTCGTTCGTGGTCAGCCACGATAGCTGGTCGTCGGAGAGTCCGTCTTCTTGCACCCGCAGGAGCTTCTTGAATGCCCGCTCAGCGTAGTCCCGATACTTGCTGTCGAAATCACCGACCGGGACGTACAGGTTGTTGTCCTTCACTCGCGTCAGTATCTCCCCGCCATCGTCACTCCCCGTCGATGACTCGCCCTCCGCTCGAACGAGACATTTGCGTGACGCCGCCGCCATCGGGATTTCGAGGTACAGGCCCTCCCCGAACTCCGGCATCTCTGTGATGCCCGTACAGACCCGACCCGGATGCGGGCCATCTTCACCGGGCTCCTTGCTGTACAGCACGTCGGCGATGTCCTGTTGGAGCGACCCATCGCCGTGGGCCCGAATGAGGGAGGCGAGATTGTTGACGTACAGCTCTCGGATGTCGTAGAGTACCTGAATGTTCCGTGGTGACGCGTGCTCGAACTTCGGGTTTTCTTTCACACAGATCGCACTCAGCGTCGCGAGCACGGCGAGCGTCCCCGGTTCGTCGACGAACGGCTCTTCGGCGGCGTCGACACGGACCTGCTCTTTGAACGCCGCCGTCCCGAACCGCTCGACGTCGTTCACGAGGTCCTCTGGTTGGTCCTCGCCGTCGACGACGTATCGGTTGTAGCCACGCGTAAACAGCTGGTTGATGCGGGTCTCACCGTACTCCAGCGGGAGTGCCGCAACCCGATACGCCATGTCCTCGTCGTCGGTGGGGGTACTCGGACTCATTCGTCGATCACCTCGGGTGTCGCCGACCGAACGTCGAACGCCGGACTCTCGATTGGTTGAACGATGCTACAGACGTCGGCGTGCAGCGAGTAGGGCAGGCGAGCGACACGCCGGCGGTCGGCCGTCACGACGGGATCGATCGGGATGTCGTACGTCTCTAGGAGGAGGTCGTTCAACACTTCGCGACTCTGCTCGTCGTATCGGTGCGCCGGGTCGGTATCCAGCAGGTAGACGTGGACACCCTGCCCGCTGTAGACGACCATCGTCTCCTCGGCGTCGAAATCGTCCTCGAAGATGTCGCGCACCTCGAACCCGTACTCGATGGCGCGGTCGACGTCTTCGAAGTCGTACGGATACCCCTCGGGAGCGGCGTCGAGGATACCCGCTGCGTCGAGGAGCGCATCGTCGTCCTGATCATCGACGGCCGCCGACACCATCTCGTCCGCTCGGTCTCGGGCGATCTCTTTCGCGTCGATGTCGACGAGGAGGACCCAGGGTCGTTCCCAGTGATCCAGCGCGTAGTAGACGGCGTCGGGACGTGGGTCCGGTTGTTCCAGCACCTCCGGATCAGCAAGCGCGAACTTGCTCCGCCCCAGCGGGTCGTTGCGAGCGGGGTGTCGAATGAAGTCGACGACGTCCTCGAAGTCGTTGAACTCGGATGTCGTTCGGTACCCCGACGGATCTGTCTGCCACGTATCCCGCCGGATGAAGTCCTTGGCCGGTACCTCGTCTTTGCGAACCGGGTGGGACTCTCGGAAGGCGATGGCGTACTGTTTCGGACCGTTCGCCGTGATGAATTCCGGCAGGTCGTCCAGATAGCGGGGAACTCCTCGGCGTAGTAGGCGTAAATCTCCTCGCGGGTCGCCTGTCGCCAGGTCATTGGTTGAGTTCTTGGTCGAGATTTTTGAAGCCCCGAACGGTGGTCAGGCCCGCAGCATCGAACTCGTCGACAGCGTCTCTGATGGTCGCGAACGACCGTGCCGCCCGCCCGCTGACCCGCTCGCCGATCCGATCGGCGTCGGCAAGGCTATCCAGGACGTCGAGCGCCGTCTCGCGATTGTTGAAGGCCCAGATTGCGTCGGCGTCCACCGCGCTGAGTTTGTCGTAATCCTCGACCGGGGCGTGCCGGTTGTTACTCGCGAGCTCTGCTTCGCCGGCCCAGACAAGCTCGCCGTCCTCGTCGAAGCCGGCCACGTCCAGTACCGTGCCGTCTTCGGTTTCGTAGTACGGCCCCACGCGACCGACGTCGTCCCGCTGCTGGAGCCACAGCTCGAGGAGCCGGACGCCAACCTTATGCGGCGTTTTCTCGCCGAGATCGCCCGCTCCTGGCCCCGCCTTCAATTCTCTCCCGAGGAGGTCTCGACCGTCTGGGAGGACGGTGTAGTACTTGCGCCCCGCCGCGGAGTCCGCTTCCAGGAGGTCCTGTTCCGTGAGCCGCTCCACATGGAGGTCGTCGTATTCGTCCTGAAGCTGGCTCATCCTGTCCAGTAGCGTGTACTCGTCGTCCTCTCGGTTCATCACGTCGAGGACCCGATTCAGGAATCGGACGTCGTCACGGCTGAGCCCGCGTTGTTGGAGTTCGTCATCGGGGACGGGCACGCTACTTTCCTGAACGGGTGTTGCCCCGTTCTCCGGCCCCGCTGCTTGGTCAGCAGCTGACTCCTTGTCCGTCTCGGTGGCCTGCCCGAACAGGGGGCTTATCCCTGACTCGTCTGCATCTGGGTCGCTGTCCGTCTCGACCTGGGTGGTCGACGTCGACGCGTCCTCGGTCGTCGAGTCGCTGATGAACGCGGATTGCGTCGGGTCGGTCGCTGCATCGCCGTCGGCAGCCGAGCCCGTCGTCTCGGCCCCCGAACTCCCCCAGCCGGTCTCCTCCGGAGTAGTGTTCGACTCAGTCGGCTCTGTCAGCCCGTACTGGGCCTGTGTTCGCTCGACCATCCGTGGCCGGGACACGGACTCGAAATGGTCTTCCTGGGACTCTGTGAGCGGCTGGTCGCTTTCTGGATGGCCCGGCGCAATCGGGAGCGGCTTCAGCGAAAACGGCGGCGGCCCAGTCTCGCCGAACGACGGACTGGGGAGCTGTGCGATCCACTCGCCACTTGGGAGCGTATTGATACGGTTGCGGAGTTCGGTCGGGCTGAGGTCCTCGTGGGCAAGGGACTCCGCGAGGTCGCGCTCGATCGAGATATTGCCGATGAGCTTCGTCTTGATGTTGTTCAGTACCTCGTCGTAGGCCCGCTCGTTCCGGTTCCGCACCTGTTCAGGGAACTGCATCACGAGCCCCATACTCAGCCCGAACGATCGGCCCTGCGGCAGTAGTTGCTCGGAGACGAGCTTCGTCGACGCGACCGGCGCCGCCTCCTCGATGATGAGGTTCGTGAGCTTCTCATAGTCGGTCTGATCGTCGCGCCGGCGCACCTGCACGGCGTCCCAGAGGTTGCTCAACAGTAGGAGTGTGATCGCTCGTTGGGCCTCCGGCCGCAGGTCGCCGAGGTCGAAGATGATGGTGGCGTCTTCATCGAGGAACTCGCGGAAGTCGAAGCGGTTGTCGACATACTCGCCGGCGTCATTCTGCTTGGGGACGTGGCTGAAGATCCGCCGAAGATGCGCGTCCTCTTTGAGCTTGTCGAGGCGGTTCCCGACGGCGTCCATCGACACCTGGAACTGGTGGTTGTCCTTCGCGAAGTGGCGCGTCAGTGATTCCTCGATGTTCTGGTTGTCCGCCGAGACCGGGGGAATCGTCTGGTCGCGCTGCATCCGGAGCGCGGCGGCGAAGAGGTCGTCCAGCCCGAACACATCGCTCCCGTATTCCTCGTCGAACAGCGCCTTGATCAGGTAGCTCAGAATCTCGTTCGCGACGAACGCCTGGCCGTACTGCTCGCGACCCATAATCATCCGAAGGATGTCGTGGAAGTGGTCGACTTTGTCCTGAATCGCGTCCTCCCGGTTGCGACCTGCTTCGAGCGCGGGGCGGATGTCGAAGAACGAGAACGCGGGGATGGTCTCTGGGACGCGGAAGTGGTAGACGTCGTCGAGGCCACCAAACCGTTCGTAGTGGCAGCGCAGGTAGTTCTCACACATTCCGTCCCCCTTCGGGTCGACGAGGACGACGGGGCCACCCGTCGACTCGCGGAGCGAGAGGGCGTCGTTGATGATGGCCTTCGACTTCCCGCCACCAGTCGACGCGAACCGCCCGTAATGCGTCGGCAACAGGTCCGGCGGAATCCGAATGGGATCCGGCCGTGGCTCACCGTTCTCGTCGAGCGCGTAGCCGATTGCCATCCCGTCTTGGAACTGCTGGATTAGATCCGGATTCGGCCACGGGAGCGGGTTCCGACTCTGCTGTTCGGCCCTCGTTCCTCGCGTCCCTTCGACGGTCAACTGTTCGGAGGAGGGGACGAGAACGAAGTTCGCGAGCTCCGTCCCACAGAGGACCAGCTCGGGGCGGGTCTTCCCCCGGCCCGTCGTCAACTCGCGATTGAGGAGGCGCTGGAGAGCGGCCCGTGCCTTCTTCTCCTTGGTTTTCTCACGGAAGCCGCTGTCTCGGAGGCGTTGTCCCTCGACCTCGTAGAACGGACCATCAAGCGGGTCGAACACCGGGAGGAGCGAGTCCATCCGACCATCGAGGTCGTCGCGGATGGTGTCGGTGGGGACGCCGACGGCCCGGATGTTGACCGTGAACGACCGTTTGGCGTTCTTCGCGTCGATGTACTCGATGCGCTTCTCGACGGCCTCGCTGAGCTGCCGGTCGTCCTGGTCGCTCCGTTGCTCCTCGACCTCGAGCAACGACCCGACGACTTCCTGGAAGAACGTATCCCGGCCGTCGACGAGGTCCTCTTTCCGTACCTCCGAGTCGGACTGCCAGCTAGCACGCCGTTGGAAGACGACTTGGAACGCGGTCGGCGCTGTCGCCTCCATCAAGTGGTCGATCAGCGACGCCAGCGCCGCGCCGGGCTCGTCGACGGACGAGAGATCGCCGTTCGTTTCCTCCGCTGTGAACGGCGTCAGCGAGGTCATCCAGTCCTGCTTCCGCGACGCGGAGCCACACCACCGGACACCGAGCGGCGAGACAGCGTCTTGTGCCGGGCGAGCTAGAATCGTTCCCGTCGGTGTCATCGTCGGCTTCTCGATGGCCCGTCGCTCTTCCTCGTCGTCTGGAAGTGCATCGGGCGGCGCTAGTTCGAGGGCTGAGCCCCCGACAGTAACGTGATGATCGGGGACGCTCGTGGTTGCCGAACCGCCGTCGACAACGGGGTCTGCTTCGGCTGCCTCGGAATCCACTGATTCCTCGTCGATATCGTACTGTTCTGCCGGGTCAAACTCGTACTGCAGCCGCCCGGCCTCGTAGTGGTCGACGAATTCCTGCGGTGTGAACTCGACTGGCTGAATGAGCCGGGCGGCGACGTCGACGTCGACGCGCTCGATGTCGAACGTGGCCGGATAGATGGATCGGAGGCGCTTCTCAAGCGTATCGAGGTGGGCGTCGGCCCCGTAGAAGAACTCCACCGGGTCGTCGGGTCCATCACTGATTGCGATGAACTCGAATCGGGGTGGTGTCTCACTGTGGAGTGGGTTCAGCTTCGCCCCGAGGCCCGACGAGCCGGGCGTGGTCAGTTTGTGGAGGCTGTCGAGGACTCGGGGGATGCTCTCCGGGTCAAGCCGCTCGGATGTCGGCGTGACGCGCAGGTACTCAGCCATCGTTGGTGTCCTCCGTAGTCCCGCCGTCTGGCTCAGCTTCGACGGCGTCTGATTCCTCGTTCAGTTCGCTCGTTTCGTTCGTTCCGTTCGTTGCTCGGTGTTCGAGCTCTTCCTGGAACTCCTCCATCTCGGTATCGACGGCGTCGTCGCCGGCGCCGGGCAGCGAGGACCGGATCTGTGAGGTCGGGTCGAAGTCGATGACCTGCTTCTCCTTGGGCATCGCTTTGACCTGGATACCGCGCCACTCGCCGTCGACGCCCACGAGGGCCTCGGAGAAGCCGGCGTCCTCGTTGCCCGGCACGGCGTCCTGGACGAACCGCATCTGCGCGTAGTTCAGCCCGAACTCGTCGGCCCACTCCTCGTCCATCCCGTCGAGGCGGTGGAACTGCTTGACTGCACACTGATCCAGGATCGCCTCGGATTCGGCGTGCTCGAAGAACTCGTCGACCGTCTGCGTGACCAGCCGGATCGAGAGGTCGTGGTGGCGGTGGTGACGGAACACCGTTTCAAGAAACGCCAGGCTCGCGGCGTCCTGCATGATGTACCGCGCCTCGTCGATGTAGAACACGACCTCCTTCTCCGAGACTTTCGCCCGCTCGTAGACGAGCGAGATGAGCAACTGCATCGTCAGCGCCGTGCTGCTGTCGACGCTGCCCTCCTGCTGGGCGAGATCGAGGTAGATAACCTTCTCGTCCCGAATGTCGAAGTCGGACTCTTGGCCGAGGTTGGCGTGCCGACCGTCGTCCTCGAAGGGGCGGAGCTGGTCGAGTAGCCACGTCGCGTCTTCCTTGATCTTCCCCGCCTCCTCGTCGGACCGGACGACGAACTCCTCGGGGTCGTCAACCATGTCCTCGAAGACGTCCATCATATCCTGAATCGTCGGGCTCGGGTTGCCGTGCGTCGAGATGTCGTCGGTAATCCCGTTTCGCTTGTACGCCCGCTTGAGCCCGAGTTCGAGTGTTGTCCGGCGGTCGCCCAGCGAGATGCCGCGGAGGGCGAAGAAGTTGGTGAGGAAGCTCATCGCGTCGTCGAGCTTCTCGTTGAACGGGCTGGCGTCCTCGCCCATCGCCCGCTGGACGTGCTCGGGCGTCTCCCGAATCTCCAAGGGGTTCAGCCCGAGCGTCCCGCCGACAGTGATGCGTTTGGCGTCGAGCGCTTCCGCGACGCCGGCCCAGTTGTTCAACGGCTCAAGGATAATGCCGATACGGTCCTTGCTCTGCTCGATCGAGCGGATGAAGTTCTGCTTCGAACTGAACGACTTCCCCGAACCGGTGTCCCCAACGGTGAACATTGCGTACCCGTTGTCCCGGGCGAACGGGTCAATGACCACCGGGCTCTGGTTGTCCTTGTGAATCCCGAACTCGACGCCGCCCTCCTCGAGAATCGTCGCGTTGTGCGGTGAGGAGAGCAACGCCCCGACGGCGCCGCCGAGTGCGATCGACGTCCGCCCGAACTCGTTGTCGCCGATGGGCGCGGCGGACTGGAGGGCGAGATCCTGCCGACAGATCGCCGTCTTCGGTGTGAGGTTCGCCGGATCGTCGCGGAGCGCGCTCTTGACCTTCTGGACGGCATCCCGGAGGTCCTCCTTCTCGTCGGCTCGTACCGTGATGAACATCCCCTGGTCGAAGACGTTCGCGCCATTCTCGACGGCCTTGTACGTCGCTGCGGCCTCGTTGGCGCGTTCCTGTAGGTAGGCACTCCGGACACTCTGTTCGAGGTCAGCATCCACCTGGAGGTCGTCAGCGATATCCTGCAGTTCGTTCCGCGCCCGCTCCTGGTTCTTCGGCGAGATGTGGGCCGTCAAATCGAACTGCACGTCGGTCATCTCGAAGAGCTCGGAGAGGTAGCCGTCGTTGGGGTAGTCCGGGTAATCAGCGATGTACAGCGTCGTCGTCCACTGCTCGCCGACCCGTGCCGCGCGCGTCTCCCACTCGATCGTCGCCGGCGCCGTCACCGTCTTGTGTGACTCGGCGATGTCGTCGAGGAGCTGGCGTTCGGCCGCGCCCTGTTCGATGGTTTCCTCGTCGAGCAGGTCCGAGAACTCGACCTCTTCCTCGTCGTCTTCGGTGTACCAGTCCCAGAGGAATTTCCCGCCGATCCCGACCAGTACCGCGAGTAGGATGTAGAGAGCCGCACCTTCAGCTGAGGTTGGGTTCGTGAGCCACTCTGTGAGCTGGCCGACGGCTCCGCTGCCCGTCTGGAGGACGAGGTTACGCATCGTGGTCATCCTCCCGGCGCGAATGACCGATGATGGGTTGTTCGCGAACGACGCTCTCTGCGGCGTCGTACTCGTGTTCGCGGCCGTTCCAGAAGTCCATATTCAACACGAAGAGCTCGACCGTGCTGAGCCGACGTGCGGACCAGCCAGACGCCTGCTGGATGAACTCCGACCGCACGTCGTTGACTCGGCTATCCAGTTTCTCGAACATCTGTGCGCGGCGCTCGACGTCGGTGAGGTCCTCGCGGCGGGTGACGAACGGGTTGAACAGGAACCCGATGACGGGGAACTGCGTCAGCTTCTCGGCCGGTGTCCCCTCGTCTCGGAAGCGGTCATAGACCTCCAGCGGGGTGACTTGGACGCCGATGTAGTACCGCATCTGCTGGATACCCCGTTCGCGCATCTCCTTCGGCCGCGTCTCCCGATACTCCTCGAGGAGTTCCCGGAAGATCGGATTTTCTTTGACGTCCTCGTCGTTCAGGCGATCTTCGATGTTCTCGGTAATCTGTTCGACCGGGAACGAGCGGGTCGTCGCGTGAAGTTTGAGTTTCGAATCCAGTTCCTTGTTGGCGAACTCTTCGCCGGCGTCTTGGAGCTGTGCCCAGTCGTCGGACATCGCGAAATCCATGTTGCCGGGGTCGATCTCGATGAACGCCTCCATCGTGCCGTCCGCGCGCTGGATCGCGCCAGCGCCCGGCCACGCCCGTTCGATGTTCGTGAGGTCCTGCGTCCGCTCGTCGGGCTTGAACGGCGTGTAGTTCGCGAGCCCGCCCTCGTTGCGCTCTGTCTCGTTGGTACTACTGTCGGCCTCCTCCGGGGCGCTGAACGTGATCTGGGGGCGCTTGACGTAGCGATAGACGTCTTTCGTCCACGTCCACGCGTTGAGGTGGTCGGGCGAGACGTAGACGATCGCGACGCCGAACCCGAAGCCACCTGCGACGAACGGCAGGGCGAGTGATTCGATGCCGGTGAGGCCGGCGATGAACAGGCCGACGATCGGGAAGGCGATCAGGACGCCGACGTCGCCTTCCTCGATGTTGAGGTAGGGGATGCGACTCTCCTCACCGAACTGGTCCATGATGCGCCGTGCGGCTGCGTCTTCGTCGATGGACATGGATTGTTAGTAACCTCCAGGGTCGTTCTCGGTCCGTCGGTAGGACGGCGTCCCGCCGTCTTCGTCGCTGTTCGCGCCACGGGCTGCAGCTTTCTGCGCCACAGCGTGTCCCGCTGCGGCCTTCGGTCCCCATCGGGCCGCGGTCGTCGCGACGCCGGCGCCGCCGATGTAGGCTCCAGCGGCGACACCGCCGATGAGGGCCGCTCCTTTCGTCGCACCACCGAGAACCTTCGCCGTGAGTGGGGTCGCGTATTTGAACGTCTTCCACGTGACATAGAGCGCGACGAGAGGAAGTGAAGACGCGACGAGGTACTTGAGGAACGCTGTTCCCGGCGTCAACGTCCCTCCAGAGTAGAGTAGGTCGTATCCTTTGAGGACTATCGCCGCAGGCAGGGGTAGGATGGCCAATGGGACGAACCGTTTGCTGAACCCCATCGCGACATCAGAGAGGACAGGAATGTTGCCATAGGCGACGGCGAACGCGATGGGCATCCCGTACAGGTAGACGTAGAGGAGAATCTGCCGGATGTAGAACAGCGCCTCCAGTGCCCACATCGAAATTCCTCCGATAAGAGCAAAGAGGAGACCAAGACCGGGGTTGGTAATCGACCCCGTTATGAACTGCAACATAGCAGAGCCCAGCGAGGACAGCTCCGGCATCAGGGCAATCGTGAACCCATCAACAAGGTAGAGCGCGAGCGCTCCAATCCAGTACCAGGTAATAATCAGAAAGGCTCCGACCCAGGCAGTCTTCTTGGTCTTCCGAGCCTCGTACGCACTCCCGATATTGAAGATGCGGATAGTGTGTCGTCCCTGAACGCTCATCACAAGTAGCAGCAGAGAAATCAACATGATCTCGCCGCCGATGAGCCCTTCTTGGATTGCTGGCCAAGGGGCGTTACTTGGTTCTCCGAAAATGAACGTCCCGTCAGTCTGGGGAGTCGGAGTGCCAAACATCTCTTCGGTCAGCGTCTGATACCCCGACCGAAGCCCGTCCATGAACAGACCGATGAACCAATCGACGACGTCTTTGAAGCCCTCGAGAACGACGTCTATCAGGTCCACCATCGTTAGGCCTCCGTGATTGAAACCTCGCAGTCACTCATCTCCGTGGATCCGGAGTACTGTACATCGAAGGATTCCGACACCTGGTCGCCGCTAACCTGGGTTCGGACTGTGACAGTGAACTGGCCGCTGTTCCCGTCCGGGGAGCACCCCATTCCCTCCTCAGATTCGGACCCAAACGGGAACGAACCACTGAACAAGTCGGTAGTTTCTCCCGGCGAGATCACCACCTGCTCGGTTTCATACATCCCGCTACCTCGGGGATCTTCAACCGGGTTTGGAACATCACCGGAGAAAATTAACTCAACAACCGCTTCTGGTCCGCTTCCGGTGTTTTCGACGGTGACGTACGCTTCCCCGTTCTTTAGCCGATCCGTCTCGGTATCTCCGTAGACTTCGTCCCACGGCTTCTCAGGGTTATTCCGGTAAAGACCGACCTCTTGAATTCCAATTTCCGGCTGAATCAGTGAGGAACTCTCAGCTAGCGTTTCTTCACCGCTGAGAGCCACAACAGTATATTCTCCAGGCTCGTAAGAAGTTCCGATCTCGAAAGAGACCTGCTGTGACCCAGCAGCGGTTTCTCGCTGACCGAACAGTTCCCCATTCGGCTGGACGAGGTTGATCTGGTCGACTTCCTCCTCTGAGGAGTATTCAACGACGAGTTCTGTCCCCTCTACAGTGACTTGCTGGATGACTCCTCCTTCATCAGACGGTGTTGAGTTCCCGTTACCCGGGGAATCGCCGTTGTTGAGGCATCCGGCCATGCTCACGAGAGAGGCGCCGGCGACTGTTCGGAGGGCGGTCCGTCTACTGAGGTGGGGATTGTCCTGAGTCATGGTTTCTGTCCGAAGATGTCTTCTGGGCCGAGCATTCGCAAGAGGCGCTTGCCAGCGTAGAACATCACGAAGAACGGCAGGAGCTGCCAGCCGACCTCGAACACCAGCGCAAACCAGCCGTCGATCGTCCCTAGTGGGTGCCAGCGGGCCGTCGCGGTATCGCTCACGTACGCCGGGTCGTGACCGAGCCACGAGCCCGGATGGTACCGAGCCGTGTAGATGCCCGGTTCGTCGATGGTCACGATCGCCACCCCCGAGGCGTTGGTCTCGACGCGCTGATCCGCGACCGTGATGTACCCGTTCCGGGTGGTGCCGCCGATTGGATACTGACGGCTATCGTCGAGCGCAATCGGCGCACCAGTTTGATTGTCCCGCAGTTCGACCCTGAGCGTGGCTTGCGACTGATTCTGTTGGATGACCTCGACAGTGAGATTACTGCGGCGGAGCTGTCGCTCGGAGCCGGCGTCCGGCTCGACGATTGACGCATTCACTCCCCGGACGATTCCCCCAACGTGCAGCGCCTCTCGATCGACGTTCTCGGCTCGAACAGCGACGCCGTACGTCGTCGTGTACGACTGGTTGACGATGTCGATATTGATGTTCTCACCAATGGTCCCGACCGGAGACGGACGGTCAGTTCCCCAGGTCTCGATGAGTTCCGGCCCGTCTCGAACCGGCTCGGCACGCGGCCCGATCCGCGAGGGATAGGCGTGGACGTACACCGGAATCGCGTCTGACTCGACGGTGGCGCTATCCGTGCGGTTCGACCGAACGAGCGTGTCCCAGTTGGTGTTCCGAGCGGTGTAGAACCGCCAGATGCCACGGACCCGTGCCTCACCATCCTCCGTGAGCGTGTACCCCTGCCACGGCCGCGACTGGAAGATGGCCACGCCGGCATCGCCGTTTGGATACTCGGCGTAGTAGGGGTACGCCGAGAGGTCGTAGATCTCGACGGCGATTGAATCGGAGACGTTCCGTGTTTCCGTCCGATAGGTAACGTCGACGTCCGTCTGGTCACCCAGGTCGGTTCTGACGGTCTTCTTCAGCCGGACGCTAATCTCCGCTTCCAGCGTGAGATTCGCACTCCAGTCGTCCTCGATCTGGTAGTCGAGGGCAGGCGTATGGGCCCCGTCACGCTCGGCGATGGTCTCGCCGTTCTTCTTCAACCGGACTTCTTCGATCTCGTGCTCCGTGAGCGACCACGAGATAGTCGTGTTGCCGGAGGAACTCCCGTTGGGGACGCGAACGCGGTAATCAACGAACCCGCGCATCGTCCCATTCGGTGCGATGTACAGTGGGGTTTCACCGGACTCGAGGTGTCCACGAGTAGAGGGCTGGACCGCGAAGATCGTCGCGTGAGCATCCTCGATGAAGACGCCGTCCTCGAGGTCTGCATGCGGTGGATGTACGGACGTATCTGGGCCGCCGGCGTCGAGGTCCTCGAAGTCGTTCCGCGTCCACGTCGCCGCTGTCGCGGGCGGCCGTTTGAACGTAATGTCCGTCCCGTTCGCGACTTGATGGACAGCGGAGCGGTCCTCGCCGTAGCGCTGGCGGTACTCCTCTTGAGTGATGTAGTTGTCCGCATCACGTGACCACAGCGCTGCCGACTCGTTTTCCGTGAGCCCGTTCCCCTCCGTACCTGGTCGTGGCGGGTCAGCGGCGACGATACCCGTGACCAGGCTCGTCACGAGCAAGCCGGCCATGAGCACGGAGAGCTCTCGATGGTTCATGGGGCTCGCAACGGGGACTGTGGGGTGGTTACCAGGGGACGAGGTCGACGCACTGCGCCAGCGGGAGGCCCATCATCGACCCGGCGACGGTGTACAGCGGGCCGAGGACGACGAGGACGACCGCGGACTTCATCGCCGACCGTTTGTGGCGCTTGAGGCCCTTCTTTTGCTCGGGATTGAGGGTGAACATCTCGATGAGGGAGTCAGCCTGCCAGACGATGGCGAGGCCGACGATCCCCAGCGCGGTGGTCAGCTGGAAGAACCCCTCAATCATACTCGGGAGGTTGTCTGCGCTACAGACCGCGTTACTCTGGGCGGCGACCGGCTGGACAGCGAACAGGCTCAGGAGGACGACAGTGAGCGCTGCCTGTCGAGGGATCTTCCCGGTCAGCGGTGACTGGTTTTCGACGCTACGCTCAGGGTCGGAGGGAGTCTGGTCCTGTGACATAGCGGGCTAATCATCGGTGGCGTCTCCAGCCGTTGGCTGGCTTTGCTGCTCTTCGACGAGCGACTGGAGGTCGTCGAATCGGTTGGTGTCCTCTGCGATCTCTTCGAGTGTGTAGCCCTGCTCGCGGGCCCGTTCGAGGAGGTCGCGGAGTTCATCGGGGTCAACACCGCGGACTTCCATTTCCTCGCGGAGGGCGCGGCGATAGAGGGCGGAGGCGTTGATGTGGTCGTTCCACATCAGGTACAGGTCATCGATGTCTTCGATGGTGACTGACCTCGTAATCATACATGCGGGTATGGGTATGCACCGGCTCAGTCCCGGTACATATGGGCGCGGTAGTTGGATGATACCTAAATGCTTTCTGGCTATCAAGTGGTGCAAGTTTGTCGAGTAAATTATAACCAAATTACTTGTTGCCCTCGTAGAAAAAGGACTTAACCAACAGAGGGGGAGACGCGATAAGGAGATCGTTGGTTAAAGTCGAGAACTAGCTCGCTTACTCGAGCTCCACAACTTCGCCGCTTCCTCGTCGAGGATCTCTCGAACTTCGGTCAAGAGTTCCTCCCCTTCCTCATGGAGGGCTGTACCTTCATCGAGGTCGCATTCGTCCGCGTCGAGCTGTTCAATGATCTCCTCGACGCGACTCAGTCGATCGTGGATTTCGGAGTCGTTTGCCACGGTTAGATCACCCCCAGCCAAAGTCCGGTGATGACCAACAACAGCAACAGCAGCACTACGATGGCGACCTTGTAGTAAATCGGTGGGAGGCCCTCGGGTGCGGTCGCTTCATCGACTGCTTCGGCGAGCTCCTGTTCGTGTTCGTGGTCCTGCTGGAAGGTCTCGTACGCGGCGTCGAGCTGTTGCTCCAGCGGCTCGATCTCGCCCGCAAGGAACTCTTGGCGGGAGTTCACGATATACTCGCCCGCGGCGGTCGGGGTGATCGTCGCGACGTCCGCCACCTGATCCGCGATGAGTCGGTCATCAGTGTGTCCAATGGCGGTGACTACCGGGGTATTGGCGGTGAAGATCGCCTCCGCGACTCGCTCAGTGTTGAACGCTTGAGGTTCGAATCGCTCCCCCGCCGCGACCGACGATGATGGCGTCGACGTCCTCCGAGCGGTCGAGATGGTGAATGCCGTTCGCGATGGACGTCGGCGCGTTCGACCCCTGGACGGTTGCGTCCTTCACCAGGATGTCAACGGTGGGGTCCTGTCCGTGGATCGCGTTCTGGATGTCGTACCGGGCGTCGCCCCGAAGCGAGGTCACGACACCGACCCGCTCCGGGAACGCCGGCGGTCGCTGTTTCTGCTCGTCGTCGAACCAGCCACGCTCTTCGAGTTCGCTTCGCAGTCGCTCGACGGCAGCCGCTTGGTCGCCGTCGCCGACGACGATCACTTCCCACGGTTTGAGGTCGATTTTCCCACCTTCGACCCAGTAGTCGATATCGCCCTCGAGGATGACTTCGGTCCCGTCCTCGAGGTCGGCATCCATCTCCCGGTAACGGTTTGCCCAGATCATACAGGGGAGTTCGGCGTCGCCGTCGGTCAGCGTGAAGTAGAGCGCCGTACTGTTTTTGTGGAGGTCAGTGACCTCCCCGATACAGCGGACGCCGTTGAGGGCAGGCGTGTCCTGGACGACCGACGCGATCCGGTCGTTCAGCTGTGACACGCTAAGGACATCTCCTGCATCGGGCTCGGCTGCCTGCCGTTCAGCATCCGGTGCGTCCGCCATACACGTCTACTAACTTTTGAACAAGATCCTCAAAAAGCTATCTTCGTGCTGAGTATACCACCTCACCAAGGGAATCGTAGTAGGGAACGACCCAGATATCAACAGATCATCTCGCTTGTGCAGCGTAGAACTACCCCGTTAGCTCCCCGTCGTCGAGTTCTTCATTTGCGACCTCGATTAGTTTCTGCAGTCTGTCGTTGAACTCGTCCTCGAACTCCGTATGTAGTGCGTCATCGTACATCCGAAGAGTTCGCCCCAGCCCAATCGCAGCAAGCCATTCTTGGAACTGGTTGTTGTTCATATCATCGACCGATTTACTCAATGCAGCCGTGTTCGAACCAGTCGCCCAGAGCTGAAGAAGATCGAGATCGTTGACCATTGCCAGACGAGCGAAATCCGCAAATGCAGCGCTCACCTCTTGCGACAGCTGTGTGTAGGAGACAGAATCTCGGTCAAGTTCCTGTTCTCCGCCTAGTAGTTCATTGACGTACGAGAGCGAACGCAGTGACAGGAATCCATCTCTCTCGACCGCCATTGGTGGATCGCTCTCCGACCCTGCAATCTCAGACAGTGCTTGGCCACAGGATCCGCAGTAGTGGTGAACCGCCTTGACTTGGCACCCACAATTCGGGCAGTAGGGCATACTGTGAGCTACGAGTCAGAGGTACTGAGATTTTACCGGTACAGAATCCATTTCGGTCTGGTCCAGCAACTCAGTCACCTGTACTCAGAACACCCCTATTATTCTATATTGATAAATAAAATGTAGAAGGTGCTGAGAGAATACTGGAATACTCGACGATTCATCTGATGCAATTCCTCGCTTCGCGACTACGCTGTCAACTGCATCAAGTTGGTGTTCGTTTTGGATGATCGGACCGATAGTGACCAATCAATCCCAGCGTACTGACTATCGGGAAAGAAGCGGTTTCGAAGTGCTACAATTCAGTTAGATCGCCAGTCTGTGACCAAGACGTCGACTCGTATAGCTCAGCGACGGGAACCGAGGTGGAGAGTGACTGCTTTGAGCTAATTCGAACCGACCACGTTGTTGGGCTACCCAGATTTGGCACTTCGACTTCGTATAGGTAAGCAACGTCCTGAGGCACCGAATCACGCGAGTCGAGAACTCCCAACCCAAGGAGTCCGCGTGGCTGATCGAGGTCCGTGAGCCAATCCAGCGAACTCATATCGTCCTCCTTCGTGCAGTTGTCAGCGGCATCGGCCAGTTGCTGGAATTGTTCGAGAGTGATGAACTGGGCAGCAGCATAGGTGGGTCCACGGACACATCCTGTTGCAATTAGAATTACGCGTAGTGTCTGTAGACGTTTGATCACGCGCTCCGGAGATCCATCATAGTGCTTGTACACCTGTGCGACCTGACCGTGATCCGGACTTTTGAACCGGATCAGACAGTTTGTTGACATCGAATCGAGTAACGATGACCGGTTTTACGCACCGGCACCCATTCACGGTGCCAACAAACACAACCACCGCGGCGCGAGGAACTACACAACAAGTGTTTTTTGACGACGGCAGTGGAATTCCTCTGTATGCCAGCCGGGGATCCGTCGGGAAGCGAAGAAGAACAAGAGGCCAGCGGTGCTGACCTCGGTGACATTCTGGAAACGATCGCCGGTGATGTTCATAATCGGATGAGCGAGGGAGACGTCGAAGACGCGTTCATCGATCGTGGGTTCTTTGATGCGCTTGGTTTCGAACAACACGGTGGTGACATCCAGAAAGAACGACGACTCGAGGACGGAACGCGGCCTGATATAACGACCCTGCGAGATAGTAGTGCCGTCGTTGCAGTCTACGAATTCAAGTCACCGACTGAGTCGCTGAATGACCACACCTCCCAACTGGAAGGGTATGTATCCACGCTCAAGGCGGAGTATGGAGTGCTCACGAACGGTCGAAGCATCCGCCTGTACGAGCGAGATGGTGAAGGAATGGAACGAGTCGTCGATTTCGGGATGGGCGACGCATCCGGTGTCGATTATCTCGATACTGTCGCCGATGCGCTCGACAAAGGAGAGTGGTCGTTAGGGTCGACAGCCCACGTCGAGGAGTACCGGGAATGGATCGCGACGAACCAGCTGGGACTCGAGTCAGAGATTGCTCAAACATTCTTCTTCGATACTTTTCGATTCGATCGGCAGGGGTCATTCGGTGAACTAGTCGAGGCAACGATGGCGCTGTTAGCGGAACTTCGCGATGAGCAAGATCAATCGTTCGTTCGCGGCGCGTTCAAATTCTGGCGACAGAGCTACGCCGATATACCCAGCAAAAAGAACGTCCCACGGGCTTGGTACCCGTATGTCGTTCCTGACGGTGAAAACGAGATTCAGGACAACATCAGCCAGGATTTGCTTGCTGATTTCATGTTCTCACTGGAGACAGGATTCGCTCTCCTCTCACGGCTCTCTTGCCAAGGTTTGTGACGACTACGGCTTCTTTGAGAACGATCCGTTGCGTGGTCGACTTGACAGCCTCGGTGATCGGTCGGATAGTATTGACCCTGCTGAGTACCCTTCGCTCATCGATTCGGTGTTCGGTCAGCTTCGGAATGAGCTGATCGAGAGTCTCTTTGAGGACGATCTGTTTGTCTGGTGGACTGACGGCTATCGGGACACGATCGCCGAGTCGGAGCATGCTGCGCGTTTCGGCGATCTTAGCGGGGCGACCGACGTCGACCCGTCAGTTGAAGCCGTTCGCGACTCGTTCAGCAAGGCTCTCGGAGAACTGTTCTTTGCGGTCCTGAAGTTCGACTTCTCAGAGGTCGATAATGTTGACCTTCTCGGCGGGCTATATCAACGATATTTCGATGCCGACACTCGGAAAGCCCTCGGTGAGTTCTACACGCCGTCAGAACTCGTCGATTTGATTTTGGATCGGGTCGGCTACCAGCAGGGAGTTGGCCGCAAACGACTGATCGATCCCTCCTGTGGGTCGGGGACATTTCTTACGGAGGCGTTACAGCGACATCTCGACGATATCGAACGCCGCTCGGCTGACCCTGACTGGGCGGAAGAACTCCGTTCGCTCTGCCTTGAACCCCGAATCGTGGGGATCGATATTCACCCCTTTGCGGTGCTGATGGCACAGATCAGCTTCACGCTCACTATCCTCCCACAATATCGCGAGGCAAAACACAAGAATCCCGAATTCACGCTGCGGCGACTACCCATCTTTCGGGCAGACACGCTCGAAAACGAGGTAAGTGGACCTGGAGCGGACATCGATGGTGAGGGGCAGCAAACGTTCAACACGATCCAGGAAGACAGTACGGACGTCAGAGTACCGATCGACCTGCCGCTTACAGCCGACAGCGAGGCAGGCGAAAATGGTGATGACTTCCTCACTCGTGAGCTGACCCTTCCGACCTACGACGCCTTGAAAGAACGAGGCGGGGCGACAGTCGGCGTCGTCAACTACGGTGATTACTTCCGCGTGCTTCAGGCGATGCTCGACGTTACTCGAGCCCACGTCGATGCACCCACGCCAGGGGGAACGCTCACGGAATACGACGCGACTATCGCCTCACTCGATCGGGCGCTGGAGCAGTATCTCGATCATGCGGCCGGTCCCTTGTCGTCGTTCCTCGAATCGTACGTTGAGGAACTCCTCGAACTGGTGGCTGAACTACAGTCTGATCACGGTGACGGTCGGTTATTCAAGATGTTCGAGGACGTCACTCTTGGGATCGTTGTGAAGAACTATCTCGAATATGATTACGTCGTTGCGAATCCTCCGTATGTCGAGAGCGGTAAAATCCCTGCAGAGGACAAGGACACATACGAGCAGGTCTATTCAGAAACGTACCCAGACCGAAAGACGGACCTCTACTGTCCG